>CALKWL010000061.1 GCA_938004235.1 uncultured Gammaproteobacteria bacterium | reverse complement strand
CCACCGAGATCTACACTCTTTCCCTACACGACGCTCTTCCGATCTGGATGGCGCACTGCACGTGGAATAGAAGAGATGTGCGCTGACCTTTGGTTGTGGCAAAAGAAAAATCCGAACGGTTATGATGGATAAAACTTAAATTCGTCAGTGAATGAATTTGATGCTTAGGATTTGTGAGCGTGATTTCGTTGGTCATCACAAGAATTCTTTGGCATCGGGCTGCGTGTTTATGAAAATTGGGGTTTCAAGCTAGTTATGAGTGAATTATCTGTTTCCGTTATAATGACAGTCAAAAATGGTAAGGATTTTATCGAAGATTCATTGCGTTCAGTTAAAGCCCAGATCTATGCTCCATACGAAATGATTATTGTTGATGATGGATCATCTGATAATACGTGCGAAATTGTAGAAAGGGTTATATCTGAATTTAATTTTCCGGTGAAATTAATTAGAACTGGTGGAATTGGAAGGTCAGCAGCTTTGAACTTGGCGCTCCAGAGCTCATCAGGAGAGTGGGTGGCAAATATTGATGCTGATGATTTGTGGTGCTCTTCTAAGTTAGGCGCACAAGTCATGGTTATTAGTAAGTTTCCAGATGCTGATCTTGTCGGAACTCAAGCTACGATCTTTGAAGGTGAAGGCAGTGTTGATATTGGCTGTACGGATATTGATCCTTGCGAGTTATCAGCGCACATTTTATCAAAGCGTAAATTTTATTTCAGGAATCCTATTGGTCATAGTTCAGTGCTAATGAGAAGGCTCTCTCTTGATCGAGTTTCTGGTTATGATGAGCACAGAAAGATGCAGGTTGATTATGACCTCTGGGTAAGGCTTCTTAAGAGTGGGGCGGTGCTTTATTATACTCCAGCCGCGCTTGTCTTTAAGCGTGTTCATTCCGGGCAGAGTTTTGAGCGTAGACGTAGATTTTTTTATGTCCTTAGTGATTTGAATATTAAATTAAAATCAATGCGTGATTTAGAGGCTCCGGTTTATTATTACCCCATTCCGTATATAATTTTCATGCTCGCGTTTCTTCCATTCAAGGTGCGTCAATTCATTAATCGTATTATTGGTTATTGATTTTACTTGGAGTGTATTTTGAATAGTCTTGTTGTTACGACATTTTTTTTGGCAGTTACGCTTTCCCCTGTTTATTTGTGGCAGAGTGGTTTGCCTCAGGTGTCGAATATTTTTGGTGCACTTTTTATTGTTTTAGGTTTTGGTTTTTTACGTCCGTTTTATATAGATAGGTCATCTTTTTTTGCGGCAGCTTTTGTTGTCTACGCTATTTTAGTGGGGGTTTTTGCTTATTTAGTATTTGATGATTATAGGTCAATTCTTGCTGTGGTGTATTATTTGTATGGTTTCTTGATTTTTTTGGTTGTTGTTGCGCTTTTTTCTAATTCAGAAATTCGGTTTTATTATTATTTCTTTTATTTGATTTTTGCATCGTTGGTTGTTCAATTGGTGTTGGTTGTTGCTGGAGTGGGTGGGTCATTTTCTGGTGTTCGCTCGATGGCATTCTTTAATGACCCCAATCAAATGTCGAATTGGGTTCTTTGGACAATAGTTATGGTTTCTGTCATTGGGCATGTTTTGTGGCAAAGTTGGTTGCCATCATTTTTGGGGTCGGTTTTGGGGGGGGGGCTTGTTTTTTACTCCGCTTCTAGATCGGCTTCTGTGGGGATTTTGATTCTGTTTTTGTTGTCAAGCTTATTGATGCTGAAGGATTTCTTTGGTTCTGGTGCGTATTTACGAATTGGTGTCTTCAAACTGTTAGCATTTTTCGTTGCGTTGTTTGGTTTTGTTTACCTTGTTTTCTGGTGGTTGGGGCAGCCTGATTTTATTGATAAATTTGAGTTTTATATTTCAAGGTTTTATGAGGGGGATGCTGATGACTCCCTTGGTGCGAGGGGGTTTGAGCGCTTGTATCTTTATCCTGAATATTTGATGTTTGGCGCTGGTGAAGGCGCATTTGATAGATATCACGGGGGGGTTACAGGTGATCTTGAAATTCATTCAACATGGGCTGGTTTGCTTTTTCAATATGGTGTTATAGGGTTTGTGATCTTTCTTTTATTTCTTTATTCTCTGTATTATAGGGCTCGGTTTAGTGTGTATTTTCTATTTTTACTTGCTCCGTTTGCCTATGGTTTTTTTAATTATAATTTAAGGAACTGGTACTTCTGGCTTGGTTTGGCTGTTGTTTTCTCTGCTTGGTATGTGACAAGAACTGGGTTCGCGTCTTTGCGTCCAAGATGAGGTCGGTTATGTTTTTCAATTATTAAAACCTAGTTGGATGCGAGCAATGTATTGCAGTAAAGCTACTTGGGATTGTGATTAATAACCTGGAGTGGCTTAACATGATTTTTGTCGCTGGCAGTCGATGAATCTGAATGGATATTAAAAATTGAAAATTGTGATTTTGGGTACGGTGGCATCTTCGCTAGTGGGCTTTCGTGGACCACTGATTCGCCTGCTGGTTGAAGAACGGCATGAGGTGTATGCCTTTGCGATGGATTACACAGAGCAAAGCCGAGCTGAAGTTAAAGACATTGGCGCAGTTCCGGTGGATTACCGCCTATCACGCTCTGGTTTGAATCCTTTCGCTGATCTAAAGATGATGCTGGCGTTGCGTGTTGAGTTTAAGCGGCTTCAGCCGGATGTTGTCTTTAGCTATTTTGTAAAGCCGGTTGTTTTTGGCTCATTGGCGGCCTGGCTGGCGAGCGTGCCGTTGCGAGTGGCGATGTTGGAAGGGCTGGGTTTTCCGTTTACTAACCAACCTGAAGGATTAGCGCTTAAAACTAAGCTTATTCAAGGCGTTCAGTTGTTTCTTTACCGTGTCGCATTTCCAACTATTAGCCATTTGCTTTTCCTTAATCCTGATGATCGAGATGAATTGCTTGTTAAACACGGGATTAAAGCCAGGCAAGTGTCCGTTTTAGGAGGTATTGGTTTAGATTTAGGGGATTTTCCTTATGCTAAACCATCCATTGAAAAGATCCGTTTTTTATTCATTGGTCGTTTGCTCAGGGAAAAGGGTATATTTGATTTTTTAGCAGCGGCTGATTTGGTTAAAGTTCGTTTTCCTCAAGTTGAATTTGTCGTGTTAGGTAGCCCTGATACGACTAGTCCAAATGCTTTGTCTGATAAACAGTTACAAGATTACATTGGTCGTGGTGTGATTGGCTATCCTGGTCAGGTTTCTAATGTAATGGATTGGATTGTGGGAAGTTCTGTTTTTGTATTGCCTTCATACCGTGAAGGCGTGCCGCGTTCGACGCAAGAGGCGATGGCGGTGGGGCGCCCGGTAATTACAACTGATGTGCCCGGATGCCGAGAAACGGTAGTCGATGGCGTAAATGGTTTTTCGGTGCCAGCGTTTGATGTTCAAGCCCTCGCCGAAAAAATGATATGGTTTATCGAGCACCCCGAAGCCATCGAGCCAATGGGCTTGGCGTCACGAAAAATGGCCGAAGAGAAGTTTGATGTACGTAAGGTGAATGGACGCTTGCTTATGATTCTGGGGGGCATATGAAACGCTTGTTTGATATGGTGGTCTCGGCTATGGCCTTGGTGGTGTTTTCTCCTTTATTGTTATTCATTGCCTGGCGTGTACGCCGCAAGATGGGTTCGCCGGTACTGTTCCGCCAAGTGCGGCCAGGGTTGCACGGCAAGCCATTTGAGATGGTCAAGTTCCGTACCATGCGTGATGCGGTGGATTCGCAGGGTAACCTACTGCCGGATGCGGAGCGCCTGACGTCGTTTGGAAATTTTCTGCGTGCCAGTAGTCTGGATGAGTTGCCAGAGTTATGGAATGTGCTCAAGGGGGAGATGAGTCTTGTGGGGCCTCGTCCTTTATTGATGGAGTATTTACCGTTGTATTCGGCGGAGCAGGCAAGGCGGCATGAGGTTCGTCCTGGCGTGACCGGTTGGGCACAGGTGAATGGCCGCAACGCCCTGAGCTGGGAGGAAAAGTTTAAGCTTGATGTTTGGTATGTGGACAATCGATCATTTTGGCTGGATCTGAAAATTCTCTTCCTGACGGTCAAGAAGGTGCTGGTCAAGGAGGGTATCAGCGCACAGGGCGAGGCGACGATGAGTAAATTTACCGGGAATGTGCCCTGATGAAGCGTTTGGCTATTTTGGGAGCCAGTGGTCACGGCAAGGTTGTCGCGGATACGGCGGAGTGCTGTGGCTGGGGTTCTGTGGTGTTTTTTGACGATGCCTGGCCGGAGCGGGCACGCAACGGAGCTTGGTGTGTGGCCGGTAGAACCGGAGACTTGCTCGAAACGCTGGCGGAGTTTGATGGTGTGGCGGTCGCTATCGGGAATAACTCCGTTCGTCGAACCAAGATGGAACTGGTGCGTAAGGCAGGTGGTGTATTGCCGGTCATTGTCCATCCGCGTGCTGTGGTGAGTCGCTATGCCGTGCTGGGAGAGGGCTCGGTGGTTTTCGCGGGGGCGGTAGTAAATGTGAATGCCATGGTTGGATTTGGCGCGATTCTGAACACGGGTTGCAGCATTGACCACGACTGCGTGCTGGGGGATGCCGTGCATGTGAGTCCGGGAGCCCGGCTTGCTGGTGGGGTGCGGGTGGGTGATTTGAGTTGGGTGGGGATCGGTGCGAGCGTGCGGCAGCTCGTCTCCATCGGCGCGCGGGTCATGGTGGCGGCGGGTGCCGCGGTTATTGCGGAGGTGCCCGATGGAGCAACCGTCATGGGTGTACCTGCTCGTGTTCGTGATTAATATATCTGTGGATATTTAAGGATTTTTTATGCTGAATACCCCTTTTTCTCCCTGGCCTTCCTTCACTGAGGAAGAAGCCAATGCTGCACGTGATGTGATTCTTTCCAACAAGGTCAATTATTGGACCGGCCAGGAGTGTCGTTTATTCGAAAAAGAGTTTGCCGCCTGGACAGGGGCTGAGTACGCCATTGCGTTGGCTAATGGCACGGTGGCGCTTGATGTAGCTTTGCAGGCGCTGGGTATAGGGGCGGGTGATGAGGTGGTAGTAACGCCCCGCACCTTCCTGGCTTCTGTGTCGTGCATTGTGAATGTAGGGGCGGTTCCGGTGTTTGCGGATGTGGATCGGGATTCACAGAACATAACAGCGGAGACAATTCGCTCCGTGCTGACGCCTCGTACCCGTGCTGTGATTTGTGTGCATCTGGCGGGTTGGCCGTGCGATATGGATCCGATCATGAGGCTGGCGGATGAATACGGGCTGAAGGTGATTGAAGATTGCGCGCAGGCGCATGGTGCGCGCTACAAGGGGCGTTCGGTCGGCTCGATCGGACACGTGGGGGCGTGGTCGTTTTGTCAGGACAAGATCATGAGCACGGGTGGTGAGGGCGGTATGGTTACAACGAATGACCCTGACCTTTGGTCCCGCATGTGGTCGTTCAAGGATCACGGCAAGAGTTGGCAGGCGGTCTATGAGCGCGAGCATCCGCCAGGTTTCCGCTGGTTGCATGAGAGCTTTGGCACCAATTGGCGAATGATCGAAGTACAGGCGGCGATTGGACGGATCCAGTTGCGTCGGATGGCGGAGTGGCAGGCCAAGCGGTTGGCAAATGCGCGGGCGATCTGGGCGGCGGCATCGGCTTTCGACTGTTTACGCGTGCCAGCGATACCAGAGGTTGTTGTCCACGCAGCCTATAAGTGTTACGTGTTTGTTGAACCGACTCGGTTGTGCGATGGTTGGAGTCGGGATCGTATCTTGCATGAAATTACGGCGTTGGGCGTGCCTTGCTATTCAGGGTCGTGTTCAGAGGTCTACCTTGAAAAGGCGTTTGATAATACAAGCTGGCGTCCGGCGGAGCGCTTGCCAGTGGCACGTGAACTGGGTGAGACCAGTCTGATGTTCCTGGTGCACCCAACCTTGGGTGCAGATGAAATTATTGCAACATGCGAGGCTATGGAGTCGGTGCTGCGTATGGCGTGCATTGATGCGGATAGGGGGAGAGGTAACTCCATCTTCGCTGAGGTTCCGAGTGTCGCCTGTACGGCTGACGGCGCATGATGCACCTATCCGAACCCAGTTATTGCTAAATCAGGCTCGCCCGATTAGACGGAGAAAAACACCCTTGCTGGGCGAGTAAACAGGTATGTATGACGCTGAGATTCTGGATTTTTACCTGCATAAGGTTGCGGCAACGCCTTGCCTGCCTACGGGGATGATGTTGATTTTGCTCGCGTCGGGACTTGTGTTTCGTCGCTGGTGGCTGATTGGTGTTGCTTTGTCTGTATTCTGGCTGGCGAGTACGCCGGTGATCGCGGGGTATTTGCAGTATTACGTTGAGCGGGGGGCGGTTCGCATCAAAGCGATGGATGCCCCCAAAGTGGATGCGATTGTTGTTTTGAGTGGGGGCGGGGGTGAGCGACGCAATGCGGGTATTGAGTTATACAAGGCGGGGGCGGCTCCTTTATTGATGTTCACTGGGGGCTGGGCGCCGTGGAGCCCTAACAAGCCGCTGGAAGGTGATGTCTCCTTGCGTTATGCGCTGAGTCAGGGGGTGCCAGCCTCTGTACTGCGGACAACGAGCCGGGTACTACATACCCGTGCAGAGGCTGAAGCGATTCGGAAGCAGTTTGAGGAGATGCCCTTTGGAACGTCTGGTTCTACGCCAAGAATTTTGTTGGTGACGTCGGCAGCACATATGGAGCGTGCGCGGATTATTTTCACCAATGCGGGAATGCGAGTATCCCCTTTCCCAGTGGGAACGCCTGTTAGCTCGCCTGTGGTGCATGACGTGCTCGATTTTGTGCCTAGGGCAGGCGCGTTCGAGCAAACAGAGGCCGCTTGGCGTGAGCTGTGTGGACAATGGATCTATTGGTTGAACGGTTTATTGACTCGTGGAAGAGCATCATAAATTTCGGATTTTTAGTCGCGGTCGTTGGCCGTTTGTTTTTTCAGTTTATTCAAGCAATCATGAAACGAATTCTCAACCTTAGTCGTCGTCTGCATCACCTTCCACCCATGTTCAAAAAAATGATTATGGCAGGGGTGGATTTTCTGCTGGTACCCTTTGCTTTATGGTGCGCCTTGAGTTTGCGTTTCGGCGAACCTTACATCAAGTTTGAGCAGTCGTTTCTTGATTTCGCCGCACTGAGCGTCTTCTCGGTTTTGGTTTTTGCCCGTCTGGGGTTTTACCGTGCGGTGACTCGTTATCTTGGGTGGCAATCCATCGCCTTGGTATTGAGCGGGGTCGTTGTTTCATCGGCCATTCTGCTTGCGATCATGTTGCTTCACCCCGCAGCCAAGCTGCCTAATTCCACCTTTGTTATCTACGGATTGGTTGCATTTGCTTTCATTAGCGGATCGCGCTTTCTGGCGCGGGCAATCATCGTGGATGAGCGAGGCGCGGGGGCCACGAACGTGGCAATTTATGGGGCGGGGGCGAGCGGTCAGCAGTTGTTAGGGTTATTGCGTCAAGCGGGTGAATACAATCCTCGCGTGTTTCTGGACGATGATACTCGCTTGCATGGGCGCATCATCAACGGCTTGGATGTCTTGGATCCAACCAGTGAGGCGATTGAAGTCAAGCTGAAACAGCTTGGTATTGATACGATTTTGTTGAGCATTCCATCCATTGGTGTGTCGGCACGTCGGGCGATTTTGCTGCGTTTGGAACAGTTACCATTCCAGGTGCTTACGGTACCTGGAATGAGCGATATTTTGAGCGGTCGCTTCAGTCTGGATCAAATTCGGGACGTGAGTATCGAGGACGTCTTAGGGCGTGACCCAGTTCAGCCTCGGGTGGACTTATTGCACAAATGTATTCTGGATCAGCATGTTTTGGTGACCGGGGCGGGCGGCTCGATTGGTTCGGAGCTGTGTCGCCAGGTTGTTGAACAAGGGGCGCGCAGGATCGTGTTGTTTGAGTTGTCCGAGTTCGCCTTGTATACGATCGAGCAGGAACTTCGAGGCATGGAGCGTGTTCACGCCGGGGATATCGAGGTTTTTCCCGTGTTGGGCAGCGTGCAGGATGAGTTGCGACTTGAGGAAGTCTTCAGTGCGTTCGCTATTCATACCGTTTACCACGCGGCAGCTTATAAGCATGTGCCCTTAGTGGAGCACAACCCGGTGGAGGGCGTGCGCAACAATGCCTTGGGGACGCTCGGGCTGGTCGCAGCGGCTGGTCGTGCCGGAGTGCGTCGTTTTGTGCTGATTTCAACGGACAAAGCGGTGCGCCCGACCAATGTGATGGGCGCAAGCAAGCGTTTGGCTGAGATGGCTGTTCAGGCGTTGCAAAATGAGTACCCGAAAACCGTTTTCAGTATGGTGCGCTTTGGTAATGTTCTGGGGTCTTCGGGGTCGGTGATTCCGCGGTTTCGCGAGCAGATTGCAAATGGGCGTGGTCAATTGACAGTGACTCACCCGGAGATAACCCGATTCTTCATGACGATTCCTGAGGCCGTACAGTTGGTTATCCAGGCAGGCGCCATGGCAAAGGGTGGGGATGTTTTTGTGCTTGATATGGGGCAACCGATTCGTATTGTCGATCTTGCTCGATCAATGATTCGCCTGAGCGGCTTGGAAGAGCGACATGCAGGGAATCCGGATGGCGATATCGAAATTGTTTTTACAGGTTTGCGACCCGGCGAAAAGCTCTACGAAGAGTTGTTGATTGTGATGCCGTTACGGGCACGGAGCACCCCAAGATCATGCGCGCTGAGGAGGACTATTTGCCGTGGAGCGTATTTAATAACGAAATTTCCACGCTGCGCTCTGAAATGGATGCACGGGATTTTCCTGCCATCCGTCGCCGTTTATTGCACCTGGTCAAAGGGTATAGCCCACATGCAACAATTGAAGACTGGATATGGTGTCAAAATCAATGCGCCCACGATGGCCAGTCGAAAATATCTTAATAGGGGGCTGAAAAACTCATTCATGAGTTTTTCAGCCCGATCGAGTCCGGTACATGCCCGGACTCGATCGCGACAAATCAATCACTTGCGTGATCGATTTGCGTGCGGGAATCCATGTCCCACCTTAACAGCTTGCTGAAACAGGTATTTCAGCAAGCTGTTAATTTCATTATTTATTAAAGGTAGAAAAAATGTGCGGTATCGTTGGTGCAATTGCGGAGCGTAATGTCACGCCAATTCTTCTCGAAGGTCTTAAAAGACTGGAGTATCGAGGTTACGATTCGGCCGGGCTGGTTCTGATTGGTCATGATGGATGCTTGCTGCGGCGACGCGCTTTGGGCAAGGTTGAAGCCTTGGCTGGCCTGGTTACTCGGCAGGAGGGCGGGGTATTGCGAGGGGCTTTGGGAATCGCTCACACCCGTTGGGCGACGCATGGCGCACCCGCGGAACGCAATGCCCATCCGCATGTTTCCTGTGAGCGTCTGGCCTTGGTGCACAATGGCATCATTGAGAACCACGCCGTCTTGCGTGCGCGTCTGCTTGAGCTCGGGTACGAATTTACTTCGGAGACAGACACCGAGGTTGCGGCGCATTGGATTGAGCATCGCCTGCGCGAAACTCAGGATTTGTTATCTGCCGTACAGATGGCCGTGCTCGATTTTGAAGGCGCCTACGCCTTGGGGGTGATTGCGCAGGATGAGCCGGATCGTCTGATCGCCGCGCGGCATGGCAGTCCATTGGTGATCGGTCTCGGCCTTGGCGAAAACTTCATCGCCTCTGATGTGGCGGCATTACTGCCCGTAACGCAGCGTTTTATCTTCATGGATGATGGTGATGTGGCTGAAGTGCGCCGCGATACTGTTCGGGTGCTTGATGCTCAAGGCGTGGAGGTTGAGCGGGCGGTCAAACTTTCGAATGTGAGTGCTGACGCCTCAGAAAAGGGTGAATATCGTCACTTCATGCAAAAGGAAATCCATGAACAGCCCCGTGCCGTAAGCGACACGCTTGAGGGGCGCATTCATGGCGGTCGGGTGCTTGAAGGCATTTTCGGTACGGCATCAACGGAGGTTTTTCAGCGTATTAAGCGCGTGCAGATTCTTGCGTGCGGTACCAGCTATCACGCCGGTTTGACGGCGCGTTACTGGTTTGAGGATATTCTTGGGCTGCCGACGCAGGTCGAGGTTGCCAGCGAGTTTCGCTATCGTCATCCCGTTCTTTTTGATGACGCGCTGTATATCACGCTGTCGCAATCCGGGGAGACCGCCGATACCCTGGCGGCGCTCAAGGATGTTAAGGCACGTGTTCCGAATGTTGCGACCCTGAGCATTTGCAATGTCCCTGAATCTTCACTTGTGCGCGAGTCTCAATTGGTGTTTATGACGCATGCAGGACCTGAAGTTGGGGTCGCTTCAACCAAGGCGTTTACCACCCAGTTAATCGCTATGGCTCTGCTTCTGGTATCGATCGGCAAAGCCCAAGGGCGCTTGAAAGAGGATCAAGAGGCGGCGATCGTCGCCGGTCTATCACGTATTCCGGGGAAAATTGCGGATGCACTGATCCATGAAGAGCGCATTCTTCAGCTCGCTGAAGAGCTCGTTCATAAACAGCATGCCTTGTTTCTTGGGCGAGGCGCCATGTACCCGATTGCTCTGGAAGGTGCCCTTAAGCTCAAGGAAATTTCCTATATCCATGCCGAAGCCTATCCGGCAGGCGAGCTCAAGCACGGCCCCTTGGCGCTGGTGGATGAGGCAATGCCCGTTGTGGTGATCGCACCGCAAGATGATTTGCTCGCTAAGCTCAAGTCGAATCTCGAAGAAGTGCGCGCGCGCGGCGGGGAGCTGTTTGTTTTCGCCGATGAAGCCGCCGATGTCAGTGAAAGCCTGGGTGTGCATGTTGTGCCCGTGACTTCGAATCTTGGTCGCATCAGTGCGCCGATCATTTTCAATATTCCGCTTCAGCTCCTTGCCTATCATGTGGCCGTGCTTCGGGGAACGGATGTAGACAAACCAAGAAATCTGGCCAAGTCGGTCACTGTGGAGTAACGGCGTCAGATAAACCACCTCGATCTCGTTGCTTCGATGCCTTAAGAACCTGACCAAGGTCTCACTGAACGGCGCATCGCGACGCAAAAAGCGCCTCAAAATGTTCGCATGGTGCATCTATGCTGTGTTTTTTCGGCGGTTTTTCGCTTGCACTGTATCCGTTGATCGAGACTTTAAACAGGCTCTAAGCCCAACGGGCGGCCAGGTGCTAGACTCGATCCAGGTCGATTCGACGAGGGCGCAACATGCTTAAACATTTGACGCTTCTGTTTGCGCTGCTGTTGGCAGGTTGCGGGCAGGGGCAGGATGTGCACGTCACCCAGCCTGAGTACGGCAGTCGAGAGGCTCTAGCGAGCGGAGAACGGATATTTGCCATCCACCCGCTGCATAATCCGGCGCGCCTGTTCGAGATGTATGAGCCCTTGATCGACTATCTTAACCAGTCGATTCCTCAGGCCGGGCTGCGTCTGGAGGCCTCGCGCAATTACGCGGAATTCGAAAAAAAAATACGCGCGCGCGAGCCGGCCTTTATTCTTCCCAATCCTTATCAAACTCTGCTCGCCCAGCGTAGCGGTTACCGTGTCATTGCCAAAATGGGTGATGACGACAAGTTTGTTGGTGTGATTCTGGTGCGTCGTGATCGCGGCATCCGACAGGTGAGCGACCTTAAGGGGGACGCGGTGGCTTATCCCGCGCCAACGGCCTTGGCAGCGACCATGATGCCGCAGTATTTCTTTCATACCCATGGGCTGGATGTCGAACGTGATATCGACAATCGGTATGTCGGTTCCCAAGAGTCCAGCATTATGAGCGTCTATTAAGATCGGAAGAGCGTCGTGTAGGGAAAGAGTGTAGATCTTGGTGGTCGCC
>CALKWL010000060.1 GCA_938004235.1 uncultured Gammaproteobacteria bacterium | reverse complement strand
GCCAGCAGGTTGGCAATGTTGTTGCCGCCCGACCCGATGATGTTTGACAGGTCCATCCCCTGCTGGTTGATAAGTTGCGACAGGGCCGACGTGGTGCCCTGCAAATTGCCCGCTATCTGCTCGCCTGCGCGCGTTCTGCCACCGGCGAGGGATTGCCCTGTGCCGTAGGCCATTTGTCCCGCAGCGCCCCCGGCGTTGGCCTGTATCCCGCCCAGCAGTCCGGCGGCGCCGTAACCCTTCTCGGCGAGGGAGCCCAGCCGGTTGAAGCTGTTGCCGTAATCCTGCTGCGCAAGCCCGATGGCATGGCGCTGCAATTCCTGCTGAACCCTGCCGCCACCCAGTCCACCGGTGGCTGCGGCGTTGCGGGTAATCGCCCGCTCGCCCATTTCCCGCTGGTACGCGACCTCTGGCGATTCGTTGTAGTTGGCAAAGGCCTGCCGCTGGGCTTCCGGCCCCATGGCCCCGGAGAGCGCGGACTGCAGACCAAACGCCTGATTCCCGCCCTGAGTGTAAGGTGACAGGGTTTGCCCCGCCTGGTTGACCCCGGCCTCGATCCCGGCAAGGCCGCCGCGCAGGCCGCCCTGTAAGGCCGATTCCGCGCCAATCAGGCCCGTTTGTGGCACACCCGCACCCGATGCGCCGCCATAGCCGCCACCGCCCGCTGTGGGGCCGCCAGGCTGCGTATTGATGCCGCCAAGCCCCCCGGTCTGTCCACCGGTGCCGCCGCCCGCCTGCGCCCCACCGCCCGGCTGGGTGCCCGGTTGGGTGCTAACCTGCCCGCGAGGCAGCGCCGAGGTGTTAAAGTGGTCAGCGTTCCAGTGGTAGGTTCCATCTGCGCCCGGGGTAAAGCTCGCGCCCTGGAACATGGACCCGGCCATCATCTGGTTTATGCCGTCAATCGCTGCCTGCCCGGTCGGGGCGGGGCCGGGACCGTTCCAGACCACCCCGCCGTTACCAAAGCCCCACTTATTACCCTGGGTAACCGGGTTGCCGCCGGTGGACAGTTGCCGCTGGCCCAATACGCCTGTTTGCTGGATAGCCATTACTTGCCCCCGTAAATTTCGTTGTAAATCTGTTCAAGGGTTTTCCGCTGGTTTGCCGGCCCGCCCTGCGCCTCGAATGCCTGCTTTGCCCAGGCAAGGTCTGCCCAGTTCTGCGGGGTCAGCCCGGTCGCCTGCAAGTCCTTCAGTACCTGCGGGTCTATGCCTTCCCTCGGGTCATGGCCGCCAGAGCGGATGCCCGGCGCCGCGTTGAACATCCACTGCAAGTGTTTCTCGGGGTCAAGCCGCTGCGGTTGCAGGGCTGAATTGTCAACGGGCAGGCCCATAATCGCGTTCTGGAATTGCGGCATCCCGGCCAACAGTTGCGCCTGGGCAAGATAGTTCCCCTCACCGGCCATACGCATCTGATGCCGTGTCGTGCCGCCCAGCGCATCAAGCGCGGCCTGGTAACCGGCCCGCAGGGGCTCGCCGCTCTGGTAATACAGCCGGTTGGCATCACCCCTGGCCTGGTCGGCCATTTCCTTGGTGTACTCGCGCGACTGGTTGTTTGATTTCTGCTGTGCGTTCAGCGACTGGTTGGGGTCGCCAAATAGCGCGTCGGTGATTCCGCTGAAGAGTCCCATGTCTTACTCCTAAATCACATCCCATTGGTCGGCGGCGACAAGCCGGAATCCAACTTCAACATGTTGCGCCCATGCCGGGATCGTGCCGTTAATCGTGAGCCCGGTAGTGGTCAGCACAAGCGTTCCGGTGCCGGCCTGCCGCAAATACACCACATCGCCCACCGTGAACGTGCTTGTTGGTAGGGTTATTGCCGGACTTGCCCCGGTAAATCGCTTGACCTTGTTTGCGTCCCCGGCCACCAGCGTGTAGGTAGTCGCGGCCTCATTTTCGAAATCAGGCGGCAGCCATACCAGCCCCGCCACCTGCGTGGCATCGATTGATAGTGCCGCCTCATGCTGGGTAACGCTCGACTCCGAAATGCGCGCGTCAGCAAATGTGCCACTGACAGTCCCGGAAGCATCATGCGTGTGGTCTCCCGCCGCCAGCTGGTCGGCGCCGGTCCCGATATCGCCGGAGCCTTGCAGCACTTCAAAACTGGCGCTGGGAACAGAGAGCTTTACCCAGCCCTGGGACTTGTCGCCGCCGATGTCGGGCAGCATTTTGCGGTAGGACACCAGTCCTTCCCCGCCGGCGGTATCCAGGTACTGCGACAGGTACGGGGCAACAACAAGGCCCTCCGGGCTGCCGCTGCCGACGATGGGAATCTGCTTGTCCACCTCGATCAGAAATGACCAGAACGGCAGTTCCATGGTTTTGTCGTCGCGGACAATGGGCTGGGCGGGATTAAGCCTGGGCATTTTCCACCCCCACCAGCTGGGCCGTCAGCGCGATAATGACCGGCTTTACGGGTTCGGACAGGGTGAACCGGTACACATCGAACCGCGATACCCGCCCGAGCCGGCGCCAGATCGCCCGGCGGTTGTATTCCCCCTCTTTCCCTATTGGGCGCTCGCGGACGTAGGTAAAGCTTTTCCCGCCGTTCAGTGACCGGTCCATGATAATCATGGGGTCCGGCTCCGCTTCATTCCCTACACCCGATTCCATTGTCAGTTCGAGGTAGGGCACGAAATACGGCTGCATGTTGTTTTGAAATGGCTGGGTGGACATGACCCGATGAACCGCCTCCCCGTACTCCGTGTAGGTGTCCATGGACAGCAGGCCGATTCGCCCGTCCTGGCTATCCCCCACATAGAGATTCCCGTATGCCTGGACAAAGCAGGTGGCGCGGTAGGTGATGTCGATGGTGTCGTCGTTCCCGTCGATGTAGCGCGATGCCCGCTCCGCCCAGATCCCGGTAGTGGTATCGAATACAATGGCGGTGGTCGGCAGGGTCCAGCCAATAAAGAAATGGCCGGATTGTGCGTAGGACCAGCCATACACCGCAGCGAGCTCCGCCGTGGTCAGGCCCTGCAATAGCTCGTCGATCGCATCGGTTGAAATCTTCTGTGTGGTGTTCCCGTTCAGCGCGTAAACGCCGGGGGTTTCGCTCTTGCCGCCGCCGATAAACGCAAAGGTCTCGGACCCGTTGACGACTGAAAACGGGGCAACGGTCCCCTCATCCAAAAACAGTCCCGAGCGCTGAAAGGGGAAATCTGCACCGCCGATGTTGGAAAAGGCTTCGGTGGTGGTCTCGCCGACGATGAACAGCTGGTTTTTGAACACCACCGGGGTGACCGTGGCATCGGGCGAAGACTCGGCGGTACCGTAATCGATGGCGTTGTAATCCGTCCCGTCATTGATCGCGGAGAGAATGAATTTTTTGGCGTCGGTCGTGAAGACAAAATACCCGTCCACGAACGTGACCTGCTGGGGGTTGCCGTTGGTGGTGAAATCCAGGTCCGAAATCGCAGTGAGCGTGGAAGGCTCGGTGAATATATACCCCGCGCCCCCCGGCACCAGGATGCACAGCTGGGTTCCGTTGTCCGACATTGACACCCGGCCAGTGCCTGAAATCGTGCCCAGATCGTCCAGGGTGTGGTCACTGTTCAGGCGGTAGAGGTTCGAGCCATTCACGAAATACGGGATGCCAGCCATCACCCGGGCGCCACGGTTCGCCCCCTCGCCGCTGGTGGCCACCTGGGACATGCCGGGGGAGCCGTATAATTGGGTCTCAGACAGCGATGGCGCAGAGGGTATGCTGACGTACCAGTTCATGCACTGCTGCGCCGACACGGGCAGGGAGCGCGCCCTGTAGAACCCGTTACCGATTGGCAGGCTGGTGATGGGCATCAGGCCACCTCAAACCGCGCGGAGGCGACAACAACCGCCTCTGTTGCCAGGTCATCCTCAACCCACAACTCGACATAATCCCCAAGGGACAGGGTGACCAGCTTGGCCAGCGTGACCGTAGCGGGCGAGGCGGTGAGCGCGACGGAGGCGGACTGCTGGGATACGCCGTTTTTCATGATGTGGAACGTGCAGGTACTGTTGCCGGTGGCCGACAGGGTGATGCGTACGTCCGCGTCGATGTCGCCAAGCGCGGTGCTTACCACTGTCCCGGTGATATCGGCCCGCAGCCCATTGGACGCTTCTCCGCGCCAGAACCCATTTACCCTGACGGGCGTATCGGTAGCGGTGAAGACGGTTTCCATCGCATTCCCGGATAGCGTCAGCAGGGCCGAGCTGACCTCTGCGAAATACCCAGACCCGTAGCCATAACAATTATCGTTGCCTGAACCTGTGGGTAGTGTGTCGGGCAGGACGGTATTAATGGCTGCACGCCCCAGCTTGCGCAGGGTCTGCATCCCCTCGCTGGCCTGCCTGGAGAGGGCCGCCGTAATATTGCCGCCATAGTCGGCGGATATCTCGATTGCAAGGTTGGCGATAATCCCGCGCCTTGCGCCCGGCGGGACAGTTACCTCATCCTCGACATTATCAACCGGCGTGTAACCCAGGCGGATACCGTCCGCCTCGTAGGCGGCCATCAGGTCGTTCAGGGAGTCCAGGGCGTCCTGGTATTCGTCGGGTTCGAGAGGCGCATCGCTGGCCTGCACCAATACGCGCTTCAGGGCGGTCTGTATGATATCGCCGGCAGTACTCATGTCGGCAATGGAGTCCAGCCATTTTCCATGGCATAGGCCACGGTGTCATCGTTGAACACGGTGGTCAGCGTAAAGCCTGACGGCCTTTCCCATGTGATTGTCGGGTTTCCGTTCTCGTCCGTCCCCGTCGCTACTAGCACCTCAGGCTGGGTTTTTGTTTCGTCTGCTGTTTTCTTCTGTCTCGCCATTTCGTCCCCCTTAAGTAAAAAAGGCGGTGGGCCATTAGGAAACCCACCGCCCTATCGTCAGTCCACGAGGGGCCGGTGATTAGACGCCGTAGCACTGAGCAGCGAAGAAGGGATTCAGAGTGCCGTAGGCAGGAAGCAAGTCCACCCGCAGCTTGTTCTGGTTCTTCGTTGCATCAGCCCACTTCGTGAAGCGCAGCGTTATACCATCTTCAGTGGCGGTGTAGCTCTCGGTTGCAGACAGCTTCGGCAGCTTCACCGTGGTCAGCGTGAACGCTTTCGGGTGATAGGCCAGTGCCGGCTGGTAGACCGCAGCAGAGGTTCCAAGGATCGTCACAACATCACTTGATGCCAGTGCGGCGGTAGTGGTGTTGTAGGCGCCAGTTGCCTCATAGATACCGGGGGCAGATACGGTGATCGTGCCCGCGCCGGCGGTGCTCAAGGTGACATCAGCGGTAACAACTGCGCGGAACTTCACCTGGGCGCCAGAGGCGTCAAGCACAGCCTGTCGGCTGGCGCGCGATACGTAGTACCTACCTGTCACCTCAACAACCGATCCCGCTTTGATCACTGCCGAGGCGGTGAAGCCGGACACGGCCCAGTCCTGGGTCATCGTGTCCTTAGCGCCGAGATAAGTAACCGTGGGGTTGGATGCCAGGGCGCCAACGAGATCGGCAGCGGTGGTGTTGGTGCGAGTTGCCAGGGCGTTGGATGAAAATACCTGAAAACCGCCCATGTTCTTGCTGACCATGGCCCTTTCCCATGCGGTATCCACCTTTGTGCCTGACCCGGGGGATATGGTGGTGGCTTGCAAGCCCGCAAGCACCGCGCATACCTGCGGGTTGGCAGCATAGTACCAGGGGGAGTCCTCAGGAACGCCCAGTGACTTCATGTGGGCGCCGGCGCCGGCAACATCGGACCATGCGTCAATCGCGGTGCCAACTGCGCCGTAGACCAGCCCGGCCCGCTTCATCATGTACCCGGCGAAGTCGGTTTCCAGGTTGGTTACCAGGCGGGTAGCCATGGGTGCCAGGATTTCTTCCATCTGGTCCATGCTGGTTGCCTGCTCCAGAATGGTCCAATCGGTGAACACGGTTTTAAAGTTTTGCACCACACAAGCCGCGCGGCCAGCGATGATGTCAGACTTCGTTTCCGATGTCAGGTCACCGTCTGAGGTTGAGCTGACGTTGTAGTCATGCGGGCGCTTGATGTAGAGGGTAGTGCCGACCGCCGGCGTAAATTTGCCATCGAATGCCTGCCGGTCAACCGTGTTCAGAATAACGCGATTGGCCTTGAAGGCCTCCATAAATTTTGGGATGACAACGGTTGAAATGTTGCTTGAGAGTGAGTTAGCCATGAGTATTGCTCCTGTACGGGCATCAAATAAAATTCAGGTCTCGGTGCTGTAACCGATGAATTCCAGCGATACCCGCATGTAGGAGCGGTGGCCTGCGCTGCCGTGGGCGCGATTATCCGGCGGTGCCCGCCTGGTTGCTGCGGTGGGTAAGCATATGCACAGGCATTACAATCATGTCAACTACTCAATAACAAGGCCCTTCCCGCCCAGTTTCCCCTCCCGCTGGCCCGATCCACGGACAGACTCCAGCGGAGCGGGTGGGGGGGTCGATACCCGCTTGGTCAACTTCGGCTTTATCTGTGTTTCGATATAGATGGCGGCGCCGATGGGTGACATGCCGCCGATCTTATCCAGCTCTTCGATGTGATTGGCGAGGTAGACAGTCAAGGCCGGACCCTGGGCATCGTGCAATACGTGTTGTACAAGTTCTGGCGCCATGCCAACAGCGGCCACCTGGCGACCGGAGACCTGCAATTCAGCGTCCTTGATACCCAGCTTCCGCGCCCGGTTCTGGTAGGCGGTAACGGTCTTTTCAAGTTCGGCCTGCTCAGCCTCCTCCTTCGCCTTCCTTTGCGCGTCCTGGTGCTGCTTGGTGAGGTACTGCACAGCGTCCCACTGGGTAGCCCTTTGCAATGCCTCGTCGCGCTGCTGCATCTTCGCGTCAAAATCATCAGCGAAGGGGTCCGGCATTGGCGGTACCTCTGGCCTGCCAGGCTGCGCCTGCTGTTGCGGCCTCAACTTTTGGACCTCCGCCTCCAGCTGCTGCCGCGCCTCTCTTTCTTCCTGAAGCTTCTCAAGGTTGCGGGCTGCCGCCCGGCGCGCTATTTCGTCCACCTTGGCTTGCTGTTCGGGGGTGAACTCTACCCGCGCTTCTTTTTCGTCGTCCTCTTTCCCCGACTCCTCGTCCGGCTTCTCGTCCGTCCCTTTATCGGCTTCCGGTTCCTCGGCTTCCGGCTGGTCTTCCGGTTGCTCGTCCAGTTCTTGATCAATTACCAGTGCTTCTTCGCCCATAACTTACTCTCCGTGACCCACTTTTTCGTTAAAATCGGCGGATAGTGGAACCCCCAGCCGCTCGCTGATTGCCGCCAGCTCATTCTCCCGACACGCGGGGTTATCGACATGAACCACAAGCACGTCGTCGTGATCTTCAAGCCATGACTCCATTTCAGCCCAGCACAGTTCAAGGCGCGAGAGGCTTTCACCGCGCCTTGTCCAGCTGGCCTTAACTTCCTCTTTGTCCCTGAGCGGCATAATCGCCGCGCCCGGTTTTTTGGGTGCGTGAATAATCGGGGCGTTCATCTTCCCGTCGAAATGAATCTGCACGAAGTCCCCCATGCCCCAATAGTCGTCAGTCTTGACAAGTCCCGCTCCTAGCAGGCATTTCTCTATAAACCGTGTCCCTGTGTGTGGTACGGATATAACGCGAATCAATGCGGCCTCCAGGTCAGGAATTAACTTCCAGCTCGAATACATCACTGCTGCTGGAGCTGGTCGCCTTGATGCCTGAGAATTTACCCTCAAGGATCAGGCCAATAGGCGCGGTCAGGTCAATGGTGTTTTCCCCGCCGATACTGGTGTATGACGTGCTGTTGCCAGCCCTGGCGGTTATCGTTACTGTCCCGGTTCCAACATCAATATTCCGGCAGTTGATTTGAATTTTATCGCCGGTAGTTGGAAACCGATCCACTGTCGCAACACCCGAGCTGCTTTGCCCTACTGAAGTATGGTCGTACATATCTATCTCTCCGCTTGATTGTTA
>CALKWL010000059.1 GCA_938004235.1 uncultured Gammaproteobacteria bacterium | reverse complement strand
GATTGACTGACGTGACTGGAGTTCAGACGTGTGCTCTTCCGATCTGAAAAAATAATCAGACCAAAAACAAAGGTCAGAGCGAAGTTGTCGAAGTTAAACAGGTGCATCGTGCGATCTCCTTGGGGGTTGTTGCCGTTAAACGGATTGTACTCTTGCGCGACAGGCGCAACCAGTCTGGTTATTGATTCGGCCAAATAAAGTTTGAACTTGTGACCAAGGTTGGGACAAAGTCACTCCTTGAAAGAGTGTGGGAAGGCCGTATCAATAATGCGGACGGCCTTTCCTGTTATCCGTGTCGTTGCGCGGGATACGCGGGTCATCATCGTCCATGAGAATGCGGTGCGCATTGCCGTCGGGGTCGTCATACTGACCGCTGCGTACGGACCAGATGACGCCCCAGATCAGCAGACCAGCGACCAGCATACTCAGGGGAATCAAAAGATAAAGAATATCCACAAGACTACTCCGTCATTGGCGGCAAATTACCCCGGCTTTATACCTGGCGCAAGCGCAAAGCATTTAATACCACGACAAGCGAACTTAATGACATGCCCACGGCGGCCAGCCAGGGCGGAACAAAGCCTGCGGCGGCGGCGGGTATGGCGATGATGTTGTAGCCCAGCGCCCAGGCCAGGTTTTCGTGAATAATGCGCATGGTTTTACGGGCGACGCTCAGACCGCTTGGGATATGACGCAGGTTTTCCGAGAGCAGAATCATGTCTGCGCTGGATTGGGCAAGCTGCGTGCCGCCGCCCATGGCCAGCGAAACCTGAGCTCCGGCCAGTACGGGGGCGTCATTGACGCCGTCGCCGACCATCAAGACCACGTCGCCGTTTTGTTGAAAGCGGCGCAACTGTTCCAGCTTGTCTTGCGGGTGCAGGCCGCCGAAAACCTGCTCGATGCCGAGACTTGCGCCCATGCGCTGCGCCTCCGCCGGGCGATCGCCGCTGAGCAGGCTCACTTTGAGGCCGCGCGCGCGCAGTTGATTGATAACCTCGTGCGCCTCGGTGCGCGCAACGTCACGCAATACCAGCCATCCCAAGGCGCGCTGTTCATCAGCCAGCAGGACAAGCGTCCCGGTTTCGCTGGGAGGCGAGGGAGGCGCAAGCGTACACAGGCCGGAGGCGAACTCGGCGTTGCCCAGGCGGTAGCGCCGCCCCTCAATGTCGCCTTCGACGCCCTGACCTGGATGGGAGCCAAGATTTTCGGCGGCTAGACCTGAAGGCGCAGCGGCAAGAATCGCCTTGGCGACCGGGTGTTCCGATGCGCGCTCCAGTGCGGCGGCTAGCGCAAGCAACGCCCCTTCATCCATACCCGTCCCGGGTAAGGGTATGATTTTTTCCAGGGTCAGGCGGCCATAGGTCAGCGTGCCGGTTTTATCGAACACCACATGATTGGTTTTGGCCAGGGTTTCCAGTGCATGTCCGCGGGTGACCAGCAGGCCAAGGCGGGTCAGGCTTCCGGTCGCCGCCGTGAGTGCTGCCGGCGTCGCCAGGCCGAGTGCGCAGGGGCAGGTAATCGCCAGCAGCGAAATTACCACCCAGAACGCTCTGCCGGGTTCATGCGCCCACCACCAGGCGGCGACCAGGACGCTGGTAATGAGCAGACCGAGCACAAACCACTGTGCTGCACGATCGGCAATTTCGCCAATGCGCGGTTTTTCTGCTTGGGCGCGATCCAGCAGGCGCAGGATAGAGGAAAGCATGGTATCTGCGCCCACCTTGTCCACGCGCATCAACAGCGGGCTTTCCACATTGACAGAGCCGCCGATCAGCACGTCGCCCACGCCGCGTCCGCTGGGCAGGCTCTCGCCGGTGAGCAGTGACTCATCGACACTGCTGCGTCCCTCAAGAATCACGCCGTCGGCGGGCACGCTCTCGCCGGGGCGGATGCGTAAGCGATCCCCGCTGCACAACTCGATGACCGGAACCATTTCCTCCTCGCCTCGCGTATTGATGCGCGCTGCAATGGTGGGCAGCAATTTGACCAGGGCATCGGCGGCGGCGGAAGCCTTGTGGCGCGCCATCATTTCAAGGTAGCGCCCGGTGAGCAGCAGGAAAACGAACATGGTCACTGTATCGAAATAGACCTCGCCGCTTTGCGTCACTGTCGCCCAGATGCTGGCGATAAAACTCAGCCCCAGGGTCAGGCTGATGGGTAAGTCCATGCCCAGGCGCTTGATTTTGAGTTCGCGCCAGGCCGAGGTGAAAAACCCTGTCGCGCTATAAAACATCACTGGCAGGGTCAGCAGCAGGCTGGCCCAGCGCAGGTAATTGCGCAGCTGGTCGTCCATGCCGTGAAAATCGCCGGAATACATGGCGATGGCCAGCATCATCACCTGCATCATGCTCAAGCCCGCCACGCCGACGCGACGCAGGGCGACAGTGCGCTCACGTTTGGCCGAGGCTTCCTGACGCCCGGCATCAAACGGGTGAGCGCTGTAGCCCAGTGCAGTGATGGCTTGCAGGATGTCGCTGAGCTGGATCTGCTTGGCGTCCCATTGCACGCGGGCGCGTTGGGTGCTGTAGTTGATGGAAAAAGCGAGCACGCCTTGTAGGGCGCGCACATGTTTTTCATTCAGCCAGACGCAGGCCGGGCAGGTCATGCCTTCAAGAATCAGCGCGGCTTCACGCGTGTCGCCGTCTTGTGTGACAAAGCTTTTTTGCAGCGCTTCGCGGTCGTACAGGCGCAGGCTTTCCAGCTCACGCGGCACCAGTTCGTGCCCTTGCGGCGAGGCTTCGGTACGGTAGCGGTAAAAATCTTCCATGCCGCCTTCGACAATCGCCTCGGCCACAGCCTTGCATCCGAGGCAGCACATGGGGCGGTCTTCACCCAGCACTCTGGCTTGGTACTTTGCTGCGGGCGGAACGGGCAGGCCACAGTGAAAGCAGTTTTGCGCATCTTCCGTCGCCTTGTGCGCGGCGACGGGCATAAAAACGGGCGCGGATTCGCTCATTGCGCGGGCGCGGCCTGTGCGCTGTTCGCCGCAGGCAACACATCCGTTGATGCGCGAATTTCATGCACATCATTGCCTCGTTGCACCACGATGACCACTTGCCAGAGCCCCGGCATGGGCGGTGTAACATCCTTGCGGTACATGCCCGGCTCAACCTCAGGCAACACCAGGGTGAAATCCAGATTTTTGTCCGAGGGACGCAGGAAGCGTACTTCAACCTGAGCGCCCGATATAACCTGTCCTTGCTTGTCGCGTGCCTGCACCTGGAATGTACTCGGGGTTTGCGCCGCGGCGTCGCCCACCCAGCCGTAATGCACCTGCCAGCCGCGTTTGTTTTGCTCTTCAACCTGATGCAGATAATTGTTGTACAAGGCTTCCTTTTTCTGGAAGTCGTGCGATATCACACCGGGAAAATGAGAACTGACCGATTCGGCATGGCGCGGCTTGGGCAGCAAAAGCTCAGATACCTTGCCTCCCATCCCGCTGGTGGCCAGAGTGACAAACATGGCGTCCATGGCGATGATGACAGCAAAAAAGCCGATAATCATGCCTGGACCCCAGCGGAAACTGCGTCCTGAGGGCGGAAGTTTTTGTTCACGCTGATAAGCCAGCAAACCAAGAACGAAAATGCTCATCAAGTACACCGCCAAATGAATGGCGAGCACATCCGCGCCCTCCCAATGCAGCAAGGCATAGGGCAGGTAAAAACCGAGGGTCAGAATGGCCAGAATCACGGCAGCCTGGCGGCCGGGCAAGCGTAGCCCCCGGTTAAGACCCAAAAATGCGGCGATGATGAGTACCAGGCCGACGGCGAGGGTGAGCAATACGTTCATCGAAAACAAACTCCGGTTGAAAAACGTTGCTTCAATGGGGATAACAGGATACCGAAAAACTCATTCATGAGCTTTTCGGCTCGACCGAGCCCGGTACATGCCCGGGCGCGGATTGAAGCATGATCGAGCAGCCTGTTAACGCGGGGCATGGATGCCCCGCACGAAAATCAATCACGCAAGTGATTGATTTGTCGCTGCCAAGTCCGGGCGTGTACCGGACTTGGCAGGGCTGAAAAACTCATGGATAAGTTTTTCAGCATCCTGTTGAGACGATCTGGCTGCAAAAGCTTGTGGAATCCATCCCTGGATTCCGCTCTTCGGTTGGCGACTTTTTCGCTACAGCCGCTCAAGTCCGACAGGCTGCTAGCGCGGCATATTGAAGGTGGTGGACATGGATGTCGGCGGAAGCTCGCCGTCCTTGTCGGTCAAGACGAACTCGAAGCGCTGCTTGTCGCCGCGTTGAGTCATCGGCTGTTTAACCCGTACCAGCATATTGACGTAGCCATCTGTTGGCACCACGATCTCTTTGCTTGCGCCCGCAATCTCCAGCTCTCCCTTGGGCAGGTCGCGCAGACTAATGTCCAGATGCAAGGGGCGTGTGAGTTTGTTGTTGATCTTGATCTCGTAACTGTTCTGCACTCGCCCGTCGGACATCATCACTGCCAGAGGGCTGCGCACCTGCGCTACGCTGAAATCCATCTTGGCCTGGGTGAATACGCCGTAAATCAGTAAGGCGGTGACCACGAGAATGGCGACGCCGTAGCCGATGGTTTTGGGCTTGAGCAGGTGCGGCTTCTGTTTGGTTTCAATTTCCACTTCTGAGGCATAGCGGATCAGGCCGCGCGGCCAGCCTTGCTTGTCCATGATTTCATCACAGGCGTCGATGCACAGGCCGCAGTTGATGCAGCCGATTTGCAACCCCTTGCGAATATCAATCCCGGTGGGGCAGACCTGCACGCACAAACCGCAGTCGATGCAATCGCCATGCCCTTTTGCGGTGCGGTCTTCGCGGGTTTTCAGTTCGCGTCCCAGGTGTGCGCGACCATTTTCCAGCTCGCCACGGGTGTAATCGTAGGTTGGAATCAGGGTTTCCTTATCGAACATCACCGCCTGGAAGCGTGCGTAAGGGCACATATAAAAACAGACTTGCTCACGTACGAAACCTGCTACGACAAAGGTGATGGCTGTCAGCAGACCGATGGTGAAATAGGCTGGTTGCGGCGCAGTGCCCTGGAAAAACTCCACAAACAGGGTGGGTGCATCCACCCAGTAGGCGGTAAAAGTAAAGCCGGTCCACCACGCGAAGACTAGCCAGGCCAGCCAAGTCAGACCCTTGCGCGTGAGCTTCTGCGCATTCCACGGCATCTTGTCGAGCTTGATCTGTGCCGGGCGGTCGCCCTGAATCCAGCGTTCGATGAACATGAAGGCGTCGGTCCATAGCGTCTGAAAGCAGAAATAACCGCAGAACGCCCGCCCAACCACGCTGGTGGCAAAGAACAGTACCCAGGCAAAGATAATCAGAATGCCCGCCAGCCAGTAAATATCTTGCGGGTGAACAATCAGGTCAAAAATGTAAAAACGGCGGGCAGGCAAGTCAAAAAGTACGGCTTGGGTTGCCGCGCCGCCGTGATCCCAGCGCAGCCAGGGCAGAAAATAAAAAATGGCGAACGCCATAAGCAGCATGGACGATTTGAAGGTGCGGAAGCGCCCCTTGATTGAGCGCGGATGGATGGGTTCACGCTTCTGATATAGCGTCTCTTCATCTTCGTGAACCACGTTGATTTTTTGTTCGGACACGGTTGGCCTCCTGGGTCATCGGCGCTTGGTTAGCAGCCTGTCGGGCTGCTTAAGTTATATTAATGGTCGCTGATAATAGCACTGCGTCGGTAAATGGCCGCAGGATTTATAGGCTGAAACCTAATCTGGAGGGTGTGTTATGCCGTCGTTCGATACCGTTCGCGCCTTGCGCTGGACAGGCCAAACACTTGAACTGCTCGATCAGCGTCGCCTGCCGCATGAGCAGCGTTATCTGGAATATGCCACGGCGCAGGGCGTTGCCGAGGCCATTGCCGAGATGGTGGTGCGCGGCGCTCCTGCCATCGGTGTTGCGGCGGCTTACGGCGTTGTGCTGGCGGCGCGTCAATCGGGCGAACGAGGCGCGCTGGAGCACGCGCTGCACGCTCTGGCTGAGTCCCGCCCCACAGCGGTCAACCTGTTCTGGGCTTTGCAGCGGATGCGTGCTCTGCTTGCGACGGGGGCGGACGTTGCGCGGCTTGAACAGGAAGCGCGGGCGATTGAGCGTGAAGATTTGGCCGCCAACCGGCGTATGGGCGAGCTGGGGGCAGCTTTGATTGAGCCGGGCAAGGC
>CALKWL010000058.1 GCA_938004235.1 uncultured Gammaproteobacteria bacterium | reverse complement strand
TCGCCCATGAAGTAGTTGCCCATCATCACCATGCGGGCGACCCAGAAGAAGATGATGTCAAAGCCGGTGACCAGCACGCTGGTGGGGTAGAAGGTGGCAAGCTCCGGGGTTTTTTCGGGCCAGCCAAGGGTGGAGAACGGCCACAAGGCGGAGGAGAACCAGGTGTCCAGCACATCGTTATCCTGATTCAGCGCGGTCGCGGCAGGCAGGTTGTACTTGCTGCGCGCCTCAGCCTCGTCGCGGGCGACATACACATTGCCTTCGTCGTCGTACCAGGCCGGAATGCGGTGACCCCACCAGATCTGGCGGCTGATGCACCAGTCCTGGATATTGTTCAGCCATTGGAAATAGGTGTTTTCCCAGTTCTGCGGCACGAACTTGACGCGACCATCATGCACGCAGGCCAGCGCCGGGGCGGTAATGGCTGTTTTACCACCGGGGCGACCATCGGGCTGCACTTCACGGGTCAGATCAACAAACCACTGGTCGGTCAGCATCGGCTCGATCACCGCGCCGGTGCGATCGCCACGCGGCACCATCAGCTTGTGCGGCTTGATCTCGCCGAGCAGATCAAGCTCCTTCAAGTCGTGCACAATCACATCACGCGCCTCAAAGCGGTCAAGGCCACGGTATTTCTCCGGGCTGTTGTCGTTGATGCGCGCATCGTTGGTCAGCACACAAATCATCGGCAGGTTATGCCGCTGTCCAATGGCATAGTCATTGAAATCATGCGCCGGGGTGATTTTCACGCAGCCGGTGCCAAACGCCATATCGACGTAATCATCCGCAATGATCGGAATCTCGCGCCCGACCAGTGGCAGGGTAATCGTCTTGCCAATCAGATACTTATAGCGTTCATCCTCAGGGTTTACCGCCACGGCGGTGTCGCCGAGCATGGTCTCAGGGCGGGTGGTGGCCACGGTCAGATGCCCACTGCCATCGCTTAACGGATAGTGAAAATGCCACATCGAGCCATTTTCTTCTTCGCTGATAACTTCCAGATCCGACACCGCCGTGTGCAGCACCGGATCCCAGTTCACCAGACGCTTGCCGCGGTAGATCAAGCCGTCGTCATACAGACGCACGAAGGTTTCCTTCACTGCATCGGACAGCCCTTCATCCATGGTGAAACGCTCGCGCGACCAATCCGGCGAAGCGCCCAGACGGCGCATCTGGCGGGTGATCGTATCGCCTGATTCGCCCTTCCACTCCCAAACCTTGTCAATAAACGCTTCGCGCCCCACATCGTGACGGCTCAAACCCTGCGCGGCAAGGCGACGCTCCACAACCATCTGGGTGGCAATCCCCGCGTGATCCGTACCCGGCTGCCACAGCGTCGGCTCGCCTTTCATGCGGTGATAGCGCGTCAGCGCATCCATGATGGTGTCCTGAAACGCATGCCCCATGTGCAGGCTGCCGGTCACATTTGGCGGCGGCAGCATGATGCAGTAGGCAGGGGCTTGGGCGTTTTCTTGCGGTGCGAAGTGGTTGGCGCGTTCCCACTCGGCGTACCAGCGGGCTTCGATCTGCTGCGGATCGTAGGTTTTTTCCATGATGTTTGTGTTCGGTGCGGTGTTAAAGATGGGGCATTATAGCGGCATGACGAACACATCGACCCGTACTGAGCGAGGAACAGATCAATGACATGGGCAGAAATGATTCAGGAACAGGCAAAAACCCTGCCAGTTGAGCAAGCGCGTGAAGTGCTGGATTTCATTGGCTACCTCAAGACACGACAGGAAAATCAGGAATGGCAAAACCTGATTCAGGCTCAAAACAATGCGCTCGAACATGTCTGGGATCATCCAGACGATGAGGTCTGGAACCATGTTTAAGTCCGGCGCCTTGCTTCTCGTGCTATGTCCGCTCACGGACTTATCACCCAGCAAGCCTTGCCCCAAATAGCATGTCGATTCGCACCTTACTCTCCTACCTGCTGGTTCTCCTTCTCGCTGCCATCATCGAATGGGCATTCGGCTGGGCGCGCTTGCTTGCGCCCTGGGCAACAATTTCACTGAGCGGCCTGGCCTTGGCGATTGGCTTGATGCTGACAAGTTATGTTCTGCGCGCCTGGCGTGTGGCCGATCATTTCGAAATTCGCGGGTCTTTTGGCGCGGTGTTGTCACTCAATTTACAGCACAACCTGTGGAACAATCTATTGCCGATGCGCGCCGGGGAATTGAGCTTTCCGCTGCTGATGCGGCAAAACTTCGGCACCGATCCGGCCTATGCCTTGGCGGGGTTATTCTGGATTCGTTTGGTGGATGCGCAGGTGCTGGCGGCGCTGGCGCTGGGTAGTCTGTTGTGGTTGGCGAAAATAGAGGCTCTGGCGCTGGCCTTGGTGCTGCTCGCCTTGGTTGCGCCGTTTGTGCTCTGGTCGCTGCGCGGGCGGCTGGCCTTGTGGACTGAGGAAAACAGCGAGTTGTCGGGCAAGGTATGGTCTTCGCGAGCGGGCTCGCTCCTGCGCAAGGTGTTGAATGGCTTGCCGCGTGATGCAGCGCATTTTGCGCGCGGCGTCGGGCTAACCTGGGTAAACTGGCTGGTCAAACTCGCGGCTTTGGCCTGGGTATTGCGCCAGTTTGCGCCGATGGCCTGGCCGAGTGCCAGCCTGAGCGTGCTTGGGGGGGAGGTGACTTCCATTCTGCCCATTCATGCGCCAGGAGGGTTCGGCACATACGAAACGGGAATGCTGGCTGTGCTACTGCCGCAGGGGCTTGCGCTTGCTACAGCAACCGCGGCGGCGATTAACACCCATCTGTTTTTGCTGGGCACGAGCCTGGCCTTTGGTCTGGCTGCCATGCTCTTCCCCGGCAAATCGGCTACCATGCGGAACTAAGTCCTTAGCCCCACTAAATTAGCCATAGAGATCATAGAGAAAAAAACGCGGAACTAACATTCACCTCCGCGCCCTCTGTGCTTTTTGTGGCTTAAAACAAAGAAAATCCCTATGACCGATCACCGCCTTTCCCTCGTCATCCCGATGTATAACGAGCAAGACAATGTCATGCCCATGCTCTCAAGGGTGCATGAGGTTCTGGGCGATTACCCGATGCCGTGGGAGGTTTTGCTGGTCAACGACGGCAGTTCCGATGCCACGCTGGCGGCCATGCGCGAAGGGCAGGCGCATTACGGCGAACATGTGCGCGTGGTCGAACTGCGGCGCAATTTCGGTCAGACGGCAGCGATGCAGGCGGGCATTGATCTGGCGCGCGGCGACGTGATTGCGACCCTCGACGGTGATCTACAGAACGATCCGGTGGATATTCCGCGTATGGTCAAGCGTCTGCTGGATGAAGACTTGGATCTGGTCTCCGGCTGGCGCAAGAATCGTCAGGACGATGTCATCATGCGCAAGATTCCCTCGCGCATTGCCAACCGCCTGATTCGCAAAATTACCGGGGTACAGTTGCATGATTACGGTTGCAGCCTGAAAGTTTTCCGTGCCGAGGTGGTGAAAAGCATCCGTTTGTACGGTGAAATGCACCGCTTCATCCCGGCCTGGCTGGCGACGTATACCGCGCCCAATCGCATTGCCGAAGAGGTGGTCGCGCACCATCCGCGTACGCGCGGTGTGTCGAAATATGGCATCTCACGCACCTTCCGCGTGATTATCGACCTGCTGGTGGTGTTCTTTTTCATGCGTTTTTCGGCGCGTCCGGGGCATTTTTTCGGCATGGTCGGCCTGGGGCTGGGCGGCCTGGGCGGAGTGTTGATGAGTTACATGCTGCTGCTCAAGCTTATGGGTGAGAGTATCGGCACCCGCCCGCTGTTTTTCACCTCGATCCTGCTCATTCTGGTTGGCGTGCAAATGCTCACGACCGGGGTGTTGGCGGAAATGGTGTCGCGCGTGTATTTCGAATCGCAGGAGCGCAAGAGTTACATCGTACGCAATAAAGATGCCGTGCCTGAAAGCGCGGACATCGCCTGGAAAAACGCATGAACTTGCAGACTGACTCGATTTTTATCGATCGCGCGGCGCAGCGTACCTTTTGGACGATTGCCGCGCTGTTTGCGGTCTTGCTGGCACTCTCCTGGCCGCAAGCCAACAACATCAACGCCTTTTTCTTTATCAATTCGTTTGGTGCGGGGTTCGGTCTGGAGAAGTCGCCGTTGTGGATTGGCTTCTGGGCAGGCATGAGCCTTTTGGCAGACACTCTGCCTGCGGTCGTGCTTCTGCTTCCCCTGGTATGGCGCAGGCCAGACGTGGTCTGGGTTGCCGTTTTGGCAGGCATTGTCGCCACTTTAGTGACGCACGACATCAAGCCTGCATTGAATCTGGTGCGCCCGGCAGGGGTCTATCCCGAAAACCTGTTGCACATCATTGGGCATACCCTACACAGCAAGGCCTTTCCCTCCGGTCACGCTACCACGGCGCTGACGACGGCGGGCGTGTTCGCCCTGGCCTTGCGCCTCCCGTGGTGGGGGATAGTGCTTGCTGTCGGCCTGGCTCTGATCCCGACGCTCTCGCGCGTGATTGTCGGCGCGCACTGGCCGCAGGATATTCTTGCGGGCGCGCTGATCGGCTGGCTGGCGGCGGGTTTGGGTATGCGCCTTGTGCGCTGTTTTCCGCTGAATGTGCGCTGGGGGCGTCCCATTCTGGCCGTCGTCCTGATCGGCTGCGCGCTTGCCGTCATTCCGTTTGACGGCGGCTACCCCGAGGGGCGTTGGGTGCTGCTTCCACTGTTGCTGTGGGCTTTTGGCGGCTCGGCCTGGGCGTTGTGGGGCATGTGGCGCGCGCGAAACGCGGCTTGATCGAATTTATAGAAGTGCCCCACTAAGCCCGGTAGACGTCTGGGCTTGGTGGCTACAAATCAATCACTTGCGTGGTTTTATTTGCGGGAGGGACATTCATGTCCCACCGTAACGGGCTGCTGAAATGGGGATTTCAGCAGCCTGTTACGCTTTCTTGGAACAGGTTCTTACTCGATATGCAGGCGTACAATGCCGACCCAGGCGTCGGATTGCTCGCCGCCCGGGCTTTGCAGGTATTGCAGATCGGGCTGGATGTACACATGGTCGCTGATTCGAGCGATATAGCTGATTTCAACAAAGCGTTCATGCCCGCGATTGGAGGGCGCGCCGCCTTCAAGCTGCAAGCTTCCAAAGCCCAGGGTGATGATGTCATCCGGGCGATCCGCAGAGGGCGCATCCCAGCTCAGACCGGCCGCCCAGTAGTTTTTCGGGCGCGCATCCTCCCCCGCGTCTTGATGGTTGTCTGCCAGGCTGGCGCGAATGAAGGCGTCCAGCGCGCTGTGTTCGTGCTGCCAAAAGCGTCCTTCGGCGCTCAGGTAGGCGCCGCGTACGCTGGGTTGATCGTTACCGTGTTTTTCCCATAACCCGAGCTTGAATGCGCTGTGTTCCAGTGGCCGCCATTGCGCTTCGGCCATACTGAGCAGGCCTTGCGAAAACGGGCGGGTCTGCGTGTCTACATCCCCCTGAAACAGGGCGACTTTCAGTGCTAGTGGCGCATTGTCCGTGTTAGCGCTCGTGCCGAGAGTAGCGACCAGGCCGCTGCCGTTTTTGGGGAACGTGGATACCGCGAAATTTTCGGTCATGCACGGATCCATGCCGAAGGAGCTGTTGATAAGCTGCGCCGCGCTTGAGGTGCTGATGAATTCGGAGTTCAGATCAAACATGCCCAGGCGGGTCGTAAAACCCAGATCCTCCCGGCTGAGCCAGTGTTGTTGCCAAAACGCCGTATCGAGCACGACGCGGCTGAAGTCGCCTTCGATATTGCTGGGGTTGGTGATACCACCGATGTAGCGCGCATCCACGTCATCGGCGTAAATCGCCATGGCCGAGAGGTTAAACGTGCTCCCGCTCAATCCCAGTGCATCGCCGGTCAGGGTTACGCCGCCCACGGCGACGCTGTTGATGCCGCTGCCGCGCTCAATGCCGCCTTTGAGATTGCTGACCAGGTCGGTGTCGATGTGTCCGTAGAGCGCGAAGGCTTGATTTTCGTCGAGCGCTGGCGGGCGGCTGGATGCGGTGGGCGCCGTGTTGGGTTCCTCGGCGGCCATCGTAGGCGCGGTGATATATAGCAGGGCAGGGATGAGCAGGGCGTAGGGGCGGCTTAGGGTCATGTGATGAAATCACTCAATAAAAACCAGAGATTGAGCCCAATGATAAGCAAGGCGCATGCCCAAGCCAG
>CALKWL010000057.1 GCA_938004235.1 uncultured Gammaproteobacteria bacterium | reverse complement strand
CTTGGATCACTTCCAGCCGAGCATCATCTACACTATCGCACCGACTGGCACACAGCTAAAAAATCTACTGTGGAAAGAAATTATTGTAGACAGGAAAGGGAAAGGGCTTCCCGGCCGCTTACTGGAAGGCACACTGCGGATTCATGTGGCCGCCAACCATTTTGTGGACGCCACTTCCACAAATGACCAAGGCGGTCAAGGCACCGAGCGTCTACAGGGACAGCACAACGACTATGTGATGTTCTTGATAGACGAAGCGGAGGCTATTCCGCAGTATGTGTTTGATGCCATCCGCTCCATGACCAGTGGCGGTATAGCAAGTATGGTGGTGGTGTTGCGTAACCCACGTACCACTACCTGCCCAGCGCATCTAATACGCGCCTTTCCCCACGCACACGCCATGACGATCAGTTGTCTGAGCCACCCGAATGTCACCAGCGGGCGCGACATCGTGCCGAACAGCGTCACGCGCAAATACATCGAAGAAATGCTAGAGTTTGCCGAAACTGTGCCGGCGCACGATCCAGACCACTATACATTTGAGTTGGACTGGCGACCGGGCGTGATTTACAAGCCAAAGAAGCAATTTCTTTGGCGCGTGATGGGCATTGCCCATCACGACGGCACCATTGACACGTTCGCCCCATACGGCCGTTTCGACGCAGCAGTAGCACGGCAGTTCAACAGTATGAGTCAGCCAGAAACCCCGTGGCTACAGGTAGGCGTGGACGTGGCCCGTTATGGCGACGACGTGGGTACCGTCTATTTCTGTTACGGTGGACGGGCGTGGCTGGTCAGTGAAATCTCAGGTCAGGATACCAATGTGTACCGCCGCATCATCCGAGAAGAAGCGATCAAGCTGAAGGCCACGGCAGGTAGCCCGATCATCAATTTCTCGTTGCGTGTTGACGGCGGCGGCGGCTATAGTAGCGGCATCATTGACCCGTTCAGGCAGGAGCCGACTTTTAGGCACCTATGGGCGGAGTATGAACTGTTGGAAGTTCACAACAATGGCACGCCCGCTGACGGCACTCGGTATTATGATCGTGTAACCGAGATGTACGCGGATGCGGCAGAGTGGCTGCGTGTGGGGCAAGTATCTGCACCGCCTCATGCACTGCAAATGCTCAAGAGCGATTTGTGTGATCGCTTCTACAAATTTGATTCAAAGGTTGTGGATGGCGACAAGGTGGATGTAAAACGCCTCGTCGGGAAAATTGACTTTCGCCGACATCGGCAAAAGCAAAGCGGCGATCCAAGATCGCCCGATCATGGTGATGGCTTCTGTCTGGCTGTATCCAGGCGGTCTATGTTCACTGACTCCGAAGAGTTGGCCGGGGGGTGGGCGTTCGCAAGGTGAATTATGTTAAAGGTGAACGGTGATAGGCGCAACAGCAAGTATTTTCTCCTGCGACAAGTAGAGGGGAAGGATGCCGGCAGCGGTAGCCGCCACGATATGTACAATGACTGGCTTTATGGCGTTTTGGCTCAGTATGAGGCGGCGATAGCGTTGGCTCGAAAACTGTACAAGGTGCTGGAAAAACATGGAGTGGTGACGAAATCGCCATTCAAGGAGGCGGAAGATGAACCCCAATAGAATTTGTGACGGCGGTTTAGCAAGTGTCTTCTTTGAATTGCTCATAAAAAGCGGCTACGCCGCTGAAATCGTTGACTTGCCACCACATGAATCCTGTCATATTGTCGATCATTTCCATCTTTATCCCGCAGCCATCGGGGGAACTGAGTATTTGTCGCCTACCATCCCCTGTGATCGTGAATATGTTGACATGATCGAATATCAGGTGAACGGCCGCAGGGTTCGGATCGGTGCTTCGGAAAAGGCAAAAACCATCTACCTTACGGAACCGGCAGGAAACTTGTGGGGCAAGACATGAATAGACCTATAAAGTTCAGAGCATGGCTTACGGAAGAGAGAAAAATGATCCCGTGGTTTCCGCAAATGTTTGCAGATTACAGCCCTGTGACTGGTTATGGCGACGAGTTCCCGCAAGACGAAAACAGGGTTGTTTTACTGCAATTTACAGGGCTACTGGATATGGATGGCGTAGAAATATATGAGGGAGACTTGGTTAGATTCTGCGACATGGGCGGGTCTGTGGACGTGGTGGGTTATTATCCCCCATGTTTCAAGGGAATCGAGTTTTCACTACATGATCACGAAATCAAGGTGATCGGTAATATTTACGAACCGCCAGATGGGGACTAGACCGCTAACGGCCGTTTATGCTATACTGAACATGGTACGAGAGAGAACTCCTTCCCTTACTTCGGCTGGGGCTGGTTAGACAGCAGCCCCAGCCTTACGCCTAAATTGTTAAAGCGCATCTTTTCAGATGCGCTTTTTTGTTTATATGCCGGATCAAGACCAAATTGTAACCGTGCCCACCATAGAAGACTTTCAATTTCTGTTGGCTGCCAACGCATCCCTGACGCGCCGTTACCTGGCTGGCGGTAGCGGTGCAGGAGTGACCCATAACGGCAGCCGTGATCTGTGGGAATTGTTCGGATTCCCCGCCGCGATAGAAGATGACGATCTGGTTAGTCTCTATCTACGCGGCATTGGCGGCCGCATCATTGACCTGTATGCGGAAGACACTTGGAAACGTCCGCCCCGTATCTATGACGGCGATAGCCGCGATACACCCTTCGTGAAGAAATTTGAGGAACTGGCTATAGAGCATGGCTTGTGGCAAAAGTTCATGATGGCTGACGCACTCGCCCAAACTGGCCGGTACGCGGTGATTTACTTCACCATTCGCGGCGAAAGCGACCCATCGAAGCCACTAACCATGAAGACAAGCGCAGAAATAGCCAAGATAAACGTTTTCAGGGAAGCTGAAGCCCAAATAGGAACGTGGGAACAAAATTCAGCTAACGAGCGGTTCATGTTGCCAACAACATACAATATCCAAGCGAATATGGGTCATGAGGGCGGTCAAATATTTTCTTTCAAGGCGCACTGGACGCGCTGTATTCACGTGGTCATTAACCCCATTGGCAGTGATGTGTACGGGATGCCCACACTTGCCCGCGCCTATAACGACATCCTGAATTATGTAAAGGCTACGGGCAGTTCTGCCGAGGCATTCTTTCGCATGGCGCGGGGCATCATGGCACTAGAAATGCAGTCCAACGCCAAGCTCGAAAATGACGCGCTCACTGACCTTATTGCACAACTAGACGAGTTTCATCATAAATGGCGGTCGGTGCTGCAATTGCGTGGCATTGAGGCGAAAGATTTGACCGTTGCGCCACCCAACCCCCTCGGCATGTTCCAAAGTGCTGGCATGGCCGTTAGCGCGGCCACGGGTATCCCGTACCGCAAACTGTTCGGTTCTCTTGAGGGGAATGTTGGTTCAAAGGAGGTCGAAAAGACCTGGGCGGGCGTAATTGCCAGCCGTCAGGGTAATCGCGCCGAGCCACAGCTAATGCGCCCGTTCCTGAAATGGGCAGAGCGCGTAGGCGTACTCCCCAAGCCAAACGGTGCCGTGGAAATCGGAGATGAGGCGGTAAATGGGCGCCGCTCATGGCCTTCGATTCTGGAAAGTGAAGAACTGGAAGGGGCGCAGGCACGCGAAGCGCACGCCAATGCGCTGGTGAAAGCAACCGAAGCCAACGAGCGCGGGGTACCCATGAGCGATCCTGAACTGAGGCGATTTGGCGGCTTGCCGGATGCAGTGGATGGCACCCCGCGCACGCCTATGCAGCCGCAAGCAGGAGCGGGAACGGCCATTACACCTACTCCTGACATACGTGAAACGACAAGACGGCCAAGCCCAGCAGTGCAGCCAGGGGGATAGGACGGACACGCATGAGGCATAATGTATCTTTTCTACCAAACGCCCGACCCAGCGACGGTAACAACCATCATAGAACAGGGGCCATGGGCGGTCATGGCTCTAATTGCGTGGACGGCTCTTGTGTACTTCACCCGCAAGCACGCGGAAGAAAAAGCGGAGCTGGTCAAGTTGTCGGCAGACAACAAGGCTGCGCACGAAAGAGTCGTAGCCGAATTAAGGCTAGAACATGCCGGAATTGTGGCCGAACTGAAGCGGCAGTTAGACAAGCAGGAACTATCCGCCCAAAATTCCATCAAAGAGGCACGACTGGAAGAGCGTGAGGCGGTCATACGTGCCTACGGCGAACACGTGTCTAACACCAATGCGGTGCAGTCGAAACATAACCTTATGGTTGAGAAACAGGTCGGGTTACTTACTCAAATGCAACAAGCGGTAGCTGGCACACAGACAGCTTTGGTTGAGATCAAGGAAACCATGATAGATCAACGCTTCGAGGCATTGGAGCAACTTCTACGTGATGGAAGAAGTAATAAAAACGACTGATAGCCTCATTGAGCGTCTTGCGCTGTTGGCTGATGCCACTCAAAGGCAAAACGAGTTGTTTCAGCGTCGTTGGGCTTATCAACGGCGAAAAAAAATACGCCTAAACCGCCGAATTGCGTTAGCAGAACACAAGCTCGGCACTGGCGAGTTAGGCAAAGGACAAGACCATGCTGTATAAACCAGGTTACAAAACTTCGGAATTCTGGCTCGCACTTTCACAGCAGATACTAGCATTGCTGGTTGTGGCTGGCTATCTTTCTACGGAACAAGCCGACAATTTGGTGTCAGCCCTCCCCGGAGCCATTGTTGTTCTGACGTTTGTGATCAACGGCGCGGTTGCGCTGTGGCGGTATATCGAAAGCCGTGAGGCAATTAAAACCGCCCTTGTTGAAGCGAAAAAATAATACAAAGTTGCTAACGGCCGTTTCCCGCAGTTCCAAGAAACGGCCGTTGTAGGGGTGAGAGTGGCCTACAACAAAATCTTTTTTCAAAGCTCAACGCCGGGGAACGTTCCCGGCTGGGGTTTGTTCGTAGAAGCGGCAAACAAGAAGGGTATACCCGTGTTTGCTGCCGTAACAGACACAACCGCCCTCCTTGACGATCTGGCCGAGTGCGAAAAAATCTACGGTGTAGGAAATCGGGGCAATTTCATTCCCACGGGCTATGTGCCAGCAGAGACCATGATGAAGATCGACCCGAACTGGAAGCGATCTTACGGTTCGTACCACATTTCCACACCCCCGTATCGTCTAAGGCGCGATGATGGAACGCCTATTGACACCCGCGAAGAAGCGGAACCGATTTACAAGGCAGCGGCCAAACTCCACGTCGAAGTGGTGGAGAGGTTGATCCCCGAAAACGTCAACCGTGATATAGTGACTATTTCTTCGTGGAATGAGACTCGCGGCTATGTGGGCTGGGGTGAAAACACGTCAGAAAACTGGGATTCGCCGGTGTTGGGTTACGAGGGTTATGCCGACATCATCGGGTGGATGGCATTTTATGTGGGGATGGAGCTAATACGCCGCAAGGAAGCGGGCGAGGCGTGGTTTAGATGGGCCGCGTTCGGCTTCGCCAGTGGAAACCCTGAAGAGGGCGCGTGGGAAGCCCCCGGTATGCTGGCCTTCCTGACACTTGCGAGTGAGCATCCAGACGTTCTAGGGCTATCACTCCATGAGTATTCTTACTCTTCTGACATCTGGCGCGAGTTCGCGTATCGGCGGCGAATTGGCCGGTTTGAGCGAGTGGGCAAGGTATGCGACCAATACAACCTGCACCGTGTGTGGGTTGAACTAACCGAATTTGGATGGAATGAGCGCACCATTCCACCAAAGCCCGTGGCATTGGCGCAACTTCAGGAGGTTGCGGCATATTATGCGAGATTCCCTGAGCTAATAGGGGCTGGGCTTTGGACTGCCGCCAATGGCTGGCACCCGGCTTCGGATGAAGTGCCAAAATTGGCAGATGGTATTTACGACATGACATTAAAACAAACATTTGGGGATGGCGCGGCGGATGTTCCCGCTCCGCCTGTGACAAGCAAGCGGGTGATCACGGTAAATCTGATACCGCAAACGGCAACCATAGAAGAGGCCCAGCACGTGCTAAACCAAACCTATGCACGGAGACAAACCATCACGTTTTCTGATGACGACGCGGGCGATCTGGTTGGTTTGGGGGCAGAGGGGAGCCAAGTGGTGAAATGGTTTGCGGATATTCAGGGTGATGAGATCGCCCCTAACGGCGACTCTTGGTTAGGCACCGTTTTCGAGGCACCTGTTGGAACGGCCGTTGAGCGACGTATGGGCATTTTGCCACCCGGAAAATGGACGGTAGCGGTTGGGTACGCGACCAAGTACACCAATTCCAGTACGGGGAAGGTGTCGTATCATACTGGCGACGATCTAAATTTGAACTCGCCCGTCTGGAACGCCGACAAAGACGAACCGATTTACGCGGCAGCCAACGGCCGTTGTGTGTTTGCTGGATGGTTGGATGTGTGGGGGAATGTGATCGTCATTCAGCACCGCGACGTTTGCACACGATACGGTCATGTGGAAAAGATGACTATTCAGGTTGGGCAGTGGGTGCAGCGCGGCGAACGCATTGCCGAGGTGGGTCAGGACGCACTGAAAGGGCCAGATCATCTACACTACGACATTGCACCCGGCGACATGCTGGCACAACGACCGTGGGACTGGCCGGGGGTTGACTTGGATCGGCTAAAGCGCGAGTACGCCGACCCCATCCTCTACACATTTAACAACCGGCCAAAACTCACAGAACCGGTGCTATGGAAAGCGCAGGTTAAGCCTGCCGCGCTAAATCTTCGGCTGGGGCCGGGGACTGACTATCGGGTACTGTTGACGGCAAGGCGTGGCGAGGTTGTCAATGTTCTAAATGATGATGGGGCTTGGCTTCGGGTCTCAGTGCGCGATACACCGGGCTATATGTACACCAGTTATCTGGATAAGGTACCAGATGTAACAGATTTGGCACCGTACTTCGTGCCAACCAACGGCTCAGCCCGCTCCGCCGCGTTTGAACTGGCAAACAATTGGGGTCAGGGCGCAGAAATCGTGCAATTGGTTCGTGATGGCGACGTGGTGACGATACAGAAAAACGCACAATACGAAAAGCGGCGGTTGTCTGACAGCCGCATCTATTTCTTTGAGGATACATCACGTGGTGGCGGCGAGTTCTATCGTATCGAGTCAGCCACGGGCTGGCTGCCGCGCCGCATGGCGGTTGGGGATCGCTATACCCGGAATGAAACGGTGACGGTTTTTCGCAAGGGGGACTGTCAAAAAGTTCATGGCCCATATACGTCCACCAGCGATATTCTGTTTGAACAGCGTCACGACACTTGGCGGAGTGAAGCGGGGGTGATAGTTGCCGATGTGATCCAGTTGGCGTGGATCGTGAATGGCGCGGTAGATGAACGCTACTATTACGCAGCAGGGCATGGCTTGGTCGGCTGGGAGAAGATCGCAACCGGCCAAAAGAGCTGGATCAAACGATACGCCAGCCAAGACGAGTTGCCACCGCGAGAAGCACTGAAATGCTAATTGTTTGCTTGCTGCTGGGGCTACTAAAATGCGCTACTCCGGCACCGGCCATAGAAGAAATGCCCATCCTTGTGACGTGGTATAACCCGGCACTTTGTTATGAGGGACTCACTATAAATTGCGACTCTGACCCGTCCGTATTGGCGGATGGGCAGGGATGGGAAGTTGCCGACTATGGGCGCGTGGCTGCTTGTATTCCTCAATGGCTAGGGAGAACTATCCGATTCAAGAACCGCGAACTAAAATGTAGGGACGCAGGCGGCATGATTCTGCCCAGGTGGGATGACTACCACAGGGCGTGGGTTATTCCCGTGGATGTGCTGAGCCAAACGGCCGTTACTGACAACTACTGGCTGTACGCGGAATGGGCATTGCGGTGAAACGAAGAGATGTGGTACAATGCGTTCGTGTTTAGGGTTCCCGCCCTGCCCAGGCATTTGATTAGCTTTCCTCGCCAAAGTTCCGCTAATCGGATGACCCGTTTCATGGCTAAGAAACCCCGCTGCTGGTAAGACTTGTCAAGCCTGAGATAAACCAGGTTGTTCCCCAGCAAGCGGGGTTTCTGTTTCTGTCTAGTTGACGTAAAGCGAATCATCCATTACAATGATTTGCATAAATACAAATAGCTTTAATTGTGAAAGCGCACCCGAATGGGTGCGCTTTTTTGTTTTATGCCGGAACTAATACCAAACACAACGATAAAAGCGAATGCGGGCACCATCGGGGCTTGGTTAGAAAGCCGTCTACACACAGAAATGACAGAGTTGGCAGATGGTGTGTATGGAGACGGCCGTTTGTCCCGTGAAGAACGAAAAGCCTTATCCAGTGCGCTAGGAAAAGCCCTTGACGCAATGATAAAGCAGATACAGAAAGAGGCCCCAGCTCTTTACGAGCGCGGTCTGTGGGACGAACCGCCCGTCATGGCGAATTCGGCCGCCATTTCCCCTGATGGTGTTTATGAAGAGGAAATAGACGGGCAAAAATACTTGATCGTCCCCGCCGTCTCCATCGTAGAAGGCGTGATGAACGGTGCTTTGGTGTTAGCTGAAGAGTTTGGGCGCGACGTGTCAATGTGGGATGGTCAGCCCGTAGTCATTCGCCACCCCACGGCAAACGGCCGTTTTGTCAGTGCCTATTCCGCAGACGTTCCCCATTATGGATTTACCCGTAACTCAACTATTGATGGCGCCAAACTGAAAAACGAGGTGTGTATCGCTATCGGTGATGACAACACCGACGAGTTAACGGCCGTTTTAGACGTGATCGCCACTGGCGATACGCTGGATTTGTCTTGGGGCTGGTATCGCAAGCCCATACAGGTAAACGGCGAATGGGAAGGGGTGCAGTACGAAGAGATCGCAACAGGAATTTTTCCCGATCACCTGGCGATTCTGCCAGACGAGTCAGGCGCGTGCAGTGTGGCCGATGGCTGCGGACTGCCGCGTAATAACAACGCGAGTGGTGGCAAGAGTACGCTGCTCGAACGTTTTATGAATTTGTTTGTCAATACAAAGGAGACGTTTATGAACCGTCAACAAATGGTAGCGGCACTGGTTGCACAGGCCGACTACTCAGAGGATATGTTCAACGGTGCGACTGATGGCCTTGTAACCCATATGTTCCAAGCATTGCCGTCCCCTGGCGGGAAACGGCCGTGTGAACAGCCGCAGGTAAATCAGGCGCAGCCCGCCAGCGACGACACTGCCAAAGTTCCCGCTTCACCCGTTGCGCCTAACAGCACTGCCGCATTAGAAGCACAGATCGCGGCGTTAGCCGAGCAGGTGGGCACCTTGGTTGCAAACCAACAGGCAGCCGTAGAAGCGCAAAAGGCTGACTTGGTAGCAATGGCTCTCGGATCGGAACACAATGTACTGAGCGAGGCAGCACTGAAGGGCTTGCCTGTTGCCGATCTTGAGTCGCTCATCCGTTCGCTTCAGCCGACCGTGTTTGTTGGTAGCGGTGGCATTGTCGGCAACGCCGCAGATGGCAACTTTGAGGACTGGTAGTTAGCCCCAGGCACCAAAATAAAGGAGTGTTGAAACATGGCTAGTACAAAGGAACACGTTGTTCTCTTAAAGGTTAATGGTGGCGAACGGCCGATCTTCGAGATGGAAGCTGCGGCCTCTACCGCCATTAAGCCGGGGATGCTGATTTACGAAAGCGCGGCGGGCAAGGTCTCGCCCATCGCCAGCACCAATGCCCCCTTGCGTGTTTGGTTGGCAGTAGAGCATCCATACCAATACGTCGAAGATGACATGAGCGCAGCCCCCACCAGTCCGGTAGACAAAACCTACGCCGCTGGCGATACCGTTTACTTTATCAAGCCCCAGCGCGGCGATCTGGTGCGCTTGCGTTACGAAACGGCAGCAAACGCCACCTTGGGGGCGTTCCTGGCTGGCTACGGAGCAACCGAGGTTGGTTTCGTTCATGCTGTGACCCCTGATGCGTCTACCGTCACGCAGGCACTGTTTGCGGTTGTGGCCGCAGCATTGACCGGTGTTTCTGGTCAGGTTGGCTGGCTCAAGGCTGAGATTCTGTAGCGGCGACCGCCACAGAGCATTAAGGAGGCGAAAATGCCACTATTAAACCAAAATGTACAAACTGGCGTGGATGATGCCCTACAGGTCATGAACCGCGCCTTCCGCCCCGTTGTGCGCCGCAAGGACAACGGCGATCTTCAGGTGATGACTCAGCGTAATGGCACAGTTATTCTGCAAAACGGCGCGGGTATGCGTGTCAACTCAGTGTTGCGTAAGGATGCTTGGAAGGCGTTGGAGGCAGAGGTTATTGCAGCGCAAAAACTCGCCATGCCCGCCGTTGAGCGTCTTCGCGGGAAGGGTCTGGTTATCACTGATGACTTGGGCAAGATAATGCACGAATGGGACGTGCAAAGCGAAATTGTCCGCCCGTCTGTAAGCATTGACGGTCGTGATCCCGACAACCAAGACGCGCCCGACATCGTGCGCCGCGCCATCACCGTCCCTGTGGTGCATCAGGGCTTTACGTTTGGAGAACGCGCCATGCGTGCCTCGAATTTGATGCCCAACTCATCCATTGACACGTCACTAGCAATGGCCGCCACGCAAAGCGTAGGCGAAGAGTTTGAACGCTTTTTGTTCTCTGGTACGGGCGTGAAACTCTCCACCTATGCCACGACCTACGGGCTGACTAATCACACTTATGTAAATTCCACATCAAATGCCGGTTCTGCATGGTCTACGTTTGACGGCACCGAAGCGTCAGACACCATCACGGGTGTTGTGCGCCAGTTCCTGCAAATGATGGAAGCGGATCGGTATCGCGGCCC
>CALKWL010000056.1 GCA_938004235.1 uncultured Gammaproteobacteria bacterium | reverse complement strand
TCATCTTCTTCTGGGTCGCCCGCATGGTGATGATGGGCAACTACTTCATGGGCGAGGTGCCGTTCCGCGAGGTCTATGTCCACGGTCTGGTACGCGACGCGCAGGGGCAGAAGATGTCCAAATCCAAGGGCAATGTGCTCGACCCGATTGATTTGATCGACGGCATTGATCTGGAAGCGCTGGTGCAAAAGCGCACTAGCGGCCTGATGCAGCCGCAGATGGCGAAAAAGATCGAGAAAGACACGCGCAAGGAATTTCCGGACGGCATTCCCGCGCTGGGAACCGATGCGATGCGCTTTACCTTCGCTGCGCTGGCCTCCAACGGGCGCGATATTCGCTTTGATTTGCAGCGCGTGGAGGGTTATCGCAACTTCTGCAACAAGCTGTGGAACGCCAGCCGCTTTGTGTTGATACAGTGCGAAGAACACGATTGCGGTGTAGGAGCCCCGTCCTCGGGGCGAACCGGGGTCGATCGCGGCGAGGACGCCGCTCCTACAGGCGAGGTGTTGCTCACCTTGGCCGACCGCTGGATTATCAGCCGGTTACAGCAGCTTGAAACCGAAGTGATTCGCCAGTTCGAGGCTTACCGCTTCGATTTGGCGGCGCAGGCACTGTACGAATTCACCTGGAACGAGTATTGCGACTGGTATCTGGAGCTGACCAAGCCTGCGTTGCGCACGGGTGATGAACAGACCCAACGCGGAACACGCCGTACCTTGGTACGAGTCCTGGAAACCCTGTTGCGCTTGCTGCACCCGATCATGCCGTTCATTACCGAGGAAATCTGGCAGCGGGTTGCGCCGCTGGCGGGCAAACAAGGTGCAACCATCATGCTGCAAGCCTTCCCGCAGCCGGATGCCAGCCGTATCGACGAGGGCGCATTGGCGGATATCGAATGGCTCAAGACCTTCGTGCTCGGCGTGCGCAAGATTCGTGCGGACATGGACATTGCGCCGGGCAAGCCGCTGCCAGTGTTGCTGGGTAAGGCAACACAGAATGACCGTCGCTTGCTGGACGCCAACGCCAGCTTCATTACCTCGCTGGCGCGGGTGGAAAGCATCAGCGTATTGGATGATGAGTCCGCCGCGCCCGAGTCCGCCGTGGCGCTGGTTGGCGAAATGAAAGTGATGATTCCGCTGGCTGGTTTGATCGACAAGGACGCAGAGCTGGCGCGTTTGGCGAAGGAAATCGAGCGTTTGAGCAAGGAGCTGGACAAATGTCGCGCCAAGCTCGGCAACGCCGCCTATACCGACAAAGCCCCGCCCGCCGTGGTCGAACAAGAACGCCAGCGCGAACGCGATTACAGTTCAGCACTGGAGCAGTTGCAGGCGCAGCATGTGAAGATTGGCGCGCTGTGAACGATGAGTTAAAGGTCATCATCATTGCCGGCCCCAACGGTGCGGGTAAAACCACGTTTGCGCGTGAATTTTTGCCTCATGAGGCGAGCTGCCCGGTGTTTGTGAACGCTGACTTGATCGCCGCCGGATTGGCGCCTTTCGCGCCGGAAACTGCCGCTGTACCGGCCGGGCGCGTGATGTTGCAGGAGTTGGCGCGTCATTGTGCATCGCGCCGGAGCTTTGCTTTTGAAACGACACTTTCCGGGCGCGCTTATTTGCACCACATCCGCCAGTGGCAGGCGGCAGATTACCGCGTCAAGCTGATCTTTCTGCAACTCGACAGCGCTGAAGAAGCCATTGCTCGCGTGGCACAGCGCGTTCGTCAAGGCGGTCACTCTATTCCCGAAGCCACTATTCGGCGACGCTTTGTTGCCGGGCGGGAGAACTTCACACGGCTTTATGCGCCGCAAGTCGACGCATGGGCGCTGTATGACAACGCGGGCACACAGCCTGTGCTGCTGGACTGGAGCGAAAAACCATGAATAAGCAACCGATCGAAATGGCGCGTGATGCCGATCTGCGTCTCTCCCAACAGGCTTTGCAGCGTGCGGCGCAACGTGCGCGAGAGCTGGCCGTGCAAACGGGCACGGCCATCGTGGTGAGTCACCTTGGGGTGCTCGAACAGATCAACCCCAAGGTGGAGTTGGCGACTCAGTGCGTTCAGGAGCCGATCAAGCCCTATGGTGACAAGCCATGAGTATGTCGCACGTGAAGGCTTGTCTGATATGAGTAACGTCATCAACATCCCCGAAGCCGAAATCGAATTCACTGCCATCCGCGCCAGCGGGCCGGGCGGGCAGAACGTCAACAAGGTTTCTACAGCGGTACATTTGCGTTTCGACGTGCGCGCCTCGTCGCTGCCGGAGGAGATGAAAGAGCGCGTGCTGGCGGCGCACGACTCACGCATCAGCCGCGATGGGGTGATTATCATCAAGGCGCAGCGGCATAACAGTCAGGAAAAAAACCGCGCCGATGCCTTGCAACGTTTGCTGGATTTAATCGAAAGTGTCACGCGCCCGGTCAAGTTACGTAAACCGACCAAGCCGAGCCGTGCCGCCAAAACCCGGCGTATGGACAGCAAAACCAAACACGGCCAAACCAAGGCCTTGCGCGGCAAGGTCACTGAATAAAGGATTCTCGCTATGGCGCTTAGCTCCACGATTTACAAAGCCGAGCTCGATATTTCCGATATGGATCGGCATTACTACGCTAATCATGTGCTCACGCTGGCCATGCACCCGTCGGAAAACGAAACGCGCCTGATGTTGCGGCTGTTGGCTTTTGCCTTGCACGCGGATGAGGCTTTGACCTTTACGCGCGGGCTTTCGGCAGAAGACGAGCCGGATTTGTGGCAGAAGGATTTGACCGGTGACATTGAACTGTGGATTGAGGTTGGTCAGCCGGATGAGCGCCGCTTGCGCAAGGCCTGCGGGCGGGCGCGGCAGGTGATTGTGTATAACTACTCGGCGCGTGCGGCGGCGATTTGGTGGGACAAGTCGGTCAAAGACTTTGCCAAGCTGGATAATTTGAGCGTGTTCGTGGTTGATGATGCTTCGGTCGCGGCACTGGAGTCCTTGGCCGCGCGCACCATGCGCCTGTCGTTCACCATTCAGGATGGCGAGGTGTGGGTGTCGGATGGCGAGGTGAATGTGCCGATTCTTTATCAAAATTTGCAAGCGGCACGGCGTGGCTGAGGCTTGATGCGGCATGACTAATCCATGAAATCATGCGCACCGACAGGCTGAATGGTGCGCATGGCGCACCCTACGGCGCGGCGGACAACTTAGGATAAAGTTTACCGAATCAACAACATACTGGACGTAGGCGGCGCGCACCCGAGCAAATGGCATCGCGCCGAGACGGCGCTCCTACGCGAATGTCGTTGTTACGCCGCAGTCAGATGCTGGATGCATTCCTGCGCCGCGTGTTTGGCGCGCGCGGCCTGCTCGTCGCCCATGGCCAAACCTTCCGCATAGATGAACTCCACTTCGGTTATGCCGACGAAGGCAAGAATGTCGCGCAGATAGGCGCTCTGCGTGTCCTTGGGCGTGCCGCTGTAGATGCCGCCGCGCGCGGCCAGGATGACGGCGCGCTTGCCCTTGAGTAATCCTTCCGGCCCGTTGGTGGTGTAGCGGAAGGTGATGCCGGCGCGGGCGATGTGGTCGAAATAGGCCTTGAGGGTCGATGGAATGCCGAAGTTGTACATCGGCACGCCGATCACGATCACGTCCGCCGCCTGAATTTCGGCGATCAGTTCATCCGAGAGACGCACGGCGGCCTGCAAGTCGGCGTCGCGCTGTTCCGGCGGGGTGAAGAAGGCATTCAGGGTGCGCTCGTCCAGATGCGGCACCGGCTGGGTGGTCAGGTCGCGCAGTACGATGCGATCCGCCGGATGCGCCTCGCGCCAGGCGTGGGTGAAGTCGTCGGCCAGATGGTTGGCCTTGCCCGCCGCGCGGGCGCTGCTGTTGATCTGCAATACGGTCTTCATGCTGTCCTCCCGAATAAGTCGAATGATTGTTCGAGAGTGAGATTAGTCTTCGACAAAGCATGAAAAAAGCGCAATTATTGGGTTAAATTCATCGGATTATTCGATCAATGCCCTATCCCAAGACGACTCTGGAGCAATGGCGCGTATTGCAGGCGGTGATCGAGCATGGCAGTTATGCGCAGGCCGCCGAAAAACTGCATCGCAGCCAGTCTTCGGTCAGCTATGCCCTCAGCCGCCTGCAAGACAGCCTGGGGCTTGAGCTTCTGACGCTCGAAGGACGCAAGGCGCGTCTGACCGAGACGGGGCGCACCTTGCTCGACCGCTCGCGCGAGCTGGTGGATAAAGCCGTCAAGTTGGAAGCCTTGGCTGTTTCGCTGCGCCAAGGCTGGGAAGCCGAGGTCAGGCTGGCCGTCGAGGCCGCCTTTCCCACCGATCTGCTCTTGCGCGCCCTCGCCCGCTTCGCCGAGCGCGCGCCGAACACGCGCGAGATCGGAAGAGCGTCGTGTAGGGAAAGAGTGTAGATCTCGGTGGTC
>CALKWL010000055.1 GCA_938004235.1 uncultured Gammaproteobacteria bacterium | reverse complement strand
ACCACCGAGATCTACACTCTTTCCCTACACGACGCTCTTCCGATCTTCGAGAATTGTAGCTTTCCGGGGTGAGAGAGGGAGCTACAACCGTTGCGCTTGAGTTGTATCTTGGCTGGTATTGTAGCTTTCCGGGGTGAGAGAGGGAGCTACAACTCACCAATCGCGGCTACCGCCTGAGCAAGCATTGTAGCTTTCCGGGGTGAGAGAGGGAGCTACAACTTCGGGTAGCGCCCGACGCGCAGCGGCAGAATTGACACCCTGCGCCGATGGCGCACACCCTCACTTGAAACAAAGGGTGCGATTCAGAATCCAACCCTGCCCGGCCATGTTGCCGGGTTTTTTTGTTGCCTAGCGCAAGGCAAGTGGTCACGTGAGTGGTCACGTGGAGCCGACACAAAAGAAAAAGCACCTAGACGTTTCCATCTAAGTGCTTGATTCATATGGTGCGCCCGGAGCGATTCGAACGCCCGACCCTCTGGTTCGTAGCCAGATACTCTATCCAACTGAGCTACGGGCGCTTAACTTTCACAGATGGCTCCCGAAGCTGGATTCGAACCAGCGACCAACGGATTAACAGTCCGCTGCGCTACCGCTGCGCCATTCGGGAGTAACTCTGTGGGGGCGCATTATAGAGTCTTCGACCTGCGTGTCAACGCCTTTGTGAAAATTTGTTTACACCAAGGCTTCGGCCAAGCGACGCATCGCCTGTTCAAGCTGCGTCATGGATGTGGCATAGGACAGGCGCACATGCCCTGGCGCGCCAAACGCCGAGCCGGGTACGACGGCAACGCCTGTGTCGTAGAGCAGCTTGTTTGAAAGTTCGATGTCGTCTTTCAGCCCCAAGCGACGCATGGCTTCTTTTATGTCGGGAAAACCGTAAAACGCACCCTGACTGGGCAGACAGGACACGCCCGGCATGGCATTCAGCGCGGCGACCACAAAATCATGCCGCGATTTGAAGGCTTCGATCATCGGAAGAATGCAGGCATCTCCCCCCTCAAGCGCCGCCTGCGCCGCCACCTGTGAAATGGATGTGGGATTCGAGGTGCTTTGCGATTGCACATTGGCCATGGCATTGATGAGCTTGACCGAACCCGCCGCATAGCCGATGCGCCAGCCGGTCATGGCATAGGCCTTGGAGACGCCGTTGAGCACGATGGTGCGGTCATACAAATCCGGGCAGGCCATGACGATGTTGCAGAAAGGCTCATCCGCCCAGAGGATTTTTTCGTACATATCATCGGTGGCAATCAGCACCTGCGGGTGACGGCGCAGCACCTCGCCTAAGGCTTCCAGCTCCTTGCGGGTGTAGGCCACGCCAGTCGGGTTGGACGGGCTGTTGATGACAAACAGCTTGGTGCGCGACGTAATGGCGGCTTCGAGCTGTGCGGGCAGGAGCTTGAAGCCCTGCGCCTGCTCACATTCAACGATGACGGGCTTGCCGTCCGCCAGCAGCACCATGTCGGGGTACGATACCCAGTAGGGCGCGGGAATGATGACTTCATCGCCGCTATCCAGCAGCGACATGGCGAGGTTGTAAAAGCTTTGCTTGCCGCCCACGGAGACCAGAATCTGGTTAGGCGCATAGCTCAGGCCGCTGTCGCGCTCGAATTTGTCGATCACCGCTTTTTTGAGCGAGGGGATGCCGTCGACCTGGGTGTAGCGGGTAAAGCCCTTGTTTATTGCCGCAATGGCCGCTTCACGGATATGCAGCGGCGTATCAAAATCCGGCTCGCCGGTACCCAGGCTGATAATATCGCGGCCTTCAGCTTTCAGTTTGGCGGCGAGCGCCGACACGGCCAGCGTTGGTGACGGCTTGATCCGTTGAACCCGGTGCGACAGATGAATGTCCAAGAACACAACCTCAATAATATGTGACAAAGCGCAAGTTTTGGCATTTTAACGTAACCTGCCCCGCATGTCCGACACCGCTCCGTCAAAGATGTTCCAACTCGTTTCCGATTACGCGCCTGCCGGCGATCAGCCCACCGCCATCAGCCAACTGGTGCAGGGCCTTCGCGCCGGGCTTGCGGGACAAACCCTGCTTGGAGTCACCGGCTCAGGTAAGACCTTCACCATTGCGAATGTCATTGCCCAGGTGCAACGTCCGACCCTGGTTCTAGTGCATAACAAAACCCTGGCCGCGCAGCTGTATGGCGAAATGAAGGGTTTTTTCCCCGAAAACGCGGTCGAGTATTTTGTCTCGTACTTCGACTATTACCAGCCCGAAGCCTATGTCGCCGCCTCGGACACCTTTATCGAGAAGGATTCATCGGTGAACGAGCACATCGAACAGATGCGTCTGTCGGCCACCAAGGCGCTGTTCGAGCGCAAGGACGTCATCATTGTCGCCACCGTGTCGTCGATTTACGGCCTGGGTGACCCGGAAGCCTATCTGAAGATGATCCTGCATCTGAAAAAAGGCGACCGCATGGATCAACGCGCCATTTTGCGCCGCCTCTCCGACATGCAGTACACGCGCAATGACATCGATTTCCGGCGAGGAACCTTCCGCGTGCGCGGCGATGTGATCGACATTCACCCCGCCGAAAGTGATAACGAAGCGGTGCGCGTAGAGTTGTTCGATGATGAAATTGAGCAGGTCACGTTATTTGATCCACTCACGGGCGAAGTACTGCATCGTGTGCCGCGTTATACCGTGTACCCCTCCTCGCACTTTGTCACCCCCAAGGAGCGCGTGTTCAAGGCGATGGAAGAAATCAAGATCGAGCTGAAAGCGCGCCTGGTGGAGCTGCGCGAGGCCGACCGCCTGGTGGAAGCCCAGCGCCTGGAACAGCGCGTGCAGTTCGATCTGGAGATGATGGCCGAACTGGGCTATTGCAGCGGCATCGAAAACTACTCGCGTTACTTGTCGGGACGCGATCCCGGCCTGCCGCCGCCCTGTTTGTACGACTACATCCCACACGATGCGCTGCTGGTGATCGACGAGTCGCATGTCACCGTGCCGCAGGTGGGCGCCATGTACAAGGGGGATCGCTCGCGCAAGGAAAACCTGGTCAACTACGGCTTCCGCCTGCCGTCTGCGCTGGATAACCGCCCGCTGCGCTTCGATGAGTTTGAGCGCATCATGCCACAAACCATTTTTGTTTCGGCCACACCGGCACAGTACGAAGCCGAGCACAGCGGCCAGGTGGTTGAACAGGTGGTGCGCCCCACAGGGCTGGTCGATCCATTGCTTGAAGTGCGCCCGGTCGGCACGCAGGTGGACGATGTGCTTTCCGAAATCAACCTGCGCGCCGAAAAAGATGAGCGCGTTCTGGTCACGACCCTGACCAAGCGCATGGCGGAAGATTTGACCGAATATCTGCACGATCATGGCGTGAAAGTGCGCTACCTGCACTCCGATATCGACACCGTCGAGCGCGTGGAAATCATCCGTGACCTGCGTCTTGGCACCTTCGACGTGCTGGTCGGCATCAACCTGTTGCGCGAAGGGCTGGACATCCCCGAGGTCGCACTGGTCGCCATTCTTGACGCCGACAAGGAAGGTTTTTTGCGCTCTGAGCGCTCCCTGATCCAGACCATCGGTCGCGCGGCGCGCAATGTCAACGGCAAGGCGATTTTGTACGCCGACCGCATTACGAATTCGATGCAAAAAGCCATGGACGAGACCGAACGCCGTCGCGCCAAGCAAATCGCCTTCAATCTTGAGCGCGGCATTGTTCCGCAAGGCATACGCAAAAACATCGCCGACATTCTGGAGACCGGCGACGCCCGCATCCCCGGTGCGCGCCCCGGCACACGCTCCAGCAGGATAAGTGAGGAACAGGGCTCTTATCTCTCGCCAGACATTGCCGCCAAGAAAATCAAAAAACTTGAACAGGAAATGTATGCCAAGGCGCGCAATCTTGAGTTTGAAGACGCCGCCCGCCTGCGCGACGAACTCGCCCGCCTGCGCGAACTGGCTTTTGGCCTGCGAACACCCAGCGAAACATGATTGCAGCGTTCACACTGCCCGCGTATAAACGCGCGATACTCCGAGACCTCCGTTATGCCCAAAAAACTTTTCCGTCGTATTGCGCCCCATCCCGACACCCTCCGCGAAAACGAACTGTTTCGACGCTTCGCACATATCCTGCACGACCCGAACCTTTGGCATTTCAACCGTCACTCGGTCGCACGAGCCTTCAGTGCGGGCCTGTTTGCCGCTTTCCTGCCCATTCCATTCCAAAGCCCGATTGCCGCGATTTTAGCCATCTGGCTGCGCGCCAACCTGCCGATTGCCGTGCTGATGGTCTTCATCACCAATCCGCTCACTATGGTTCCCATCGAACTTTCCGCCTACTGGCTGGGCAGCCTGGTTGTACCGGGCGAGTTCAAACCCCTGCCGGAGCAATTCGAATGGCGCTGGATCTGGGATAACCTCTCTTCGATTGGCCTGCCGCTGATCGTCGGGCACTTCATGCTGTCGGTCATCACGGCGTTTCTGGGGTACTGGGGCATTCAGGCGTTCTGGCGGGTGTACGTGATGATCTACCTCAGGAAGCGCGGACAACGCTTAACGCAAACGTAAATTCTGCTAGCATTCCCGAAGACTCCCTCCCCTATTTGTATTTAGCCAACCCGAGCCCTGTCTTAATGAAACACTTCACCTTTTCATTCGCCTTCACCGCCATTGCCCTCGGGCTCGCCGCCTGGTGGGGTTTCCATACCGGCGGCGTGGGCGGAGCCGTCGGCGCCTTGACCATTGCCGTCATCCTCGGCGTGATGGAAGTTTCGCTTTCCTTCGACAACGCAGTGATTAACGCCTCCGTCCTCAAGACCTGGGATCGCTTCTGGCGCACGATGTTTCTTACCGTGGGCATTTTCATCGCCGTCTTCGGTATGCGGCTGCTCTTCCCCCTGTTGATCGTCTCGGTCACGGCAGACATAGGGTTATTCGATGTCTGGAGCATGGCCATTGACCGCCCGGATGAATATTCGACCAAACTCATGGAACATCACGGCGAAATCTCCGCCTTTGGCGGCATGTTCCTGCTGCTCGTGTTCCTGAACTACTTCCTGGACGAAGACAAGGACATTCACTGGATTCGCTCGATTGAAGAGAAAGTGGGTGCGCTCGGGCGGATCGACGCCGTGTCCGTCATGATCGCCCTGCTCATCCTGGTCGGCGCCATCAAGATCGGAAGAGCACACGTCTGAACTCCAGTCACGTCAGTCAATCT
>CALKWL010000054.1 GCA_938004235.1 uncultured Gammaproteobacteria bacterium | reverse complement strand
CGGCGACCACCGAGATCTAAACTCTTTCCCTACACGACGCTCTTCCGATCTTCAATGAGGCCCACGGCTTCAAGGGAGAGGAGTAGTTTGTTGAGGGTTTCACGGTGGATGTCGAAGGCACGACGCATCTCGGCGCGGGAAGCACGACGGCCGTCGTGCTGAGCCGAGTATTTGATGAGCCAGTCAAAGAGGCGCTTGGCGCGGGGATCGGCCAGGTCATCATAGGCTTGGACATTGTACCTGTGACTTGACATAGGGCGAGACTATCATATTGGTGGGGGAAGATCAACTGCCCGGAAACCAAAGCGCCCGCACTTGGGTAGGTGCGGGCGCTTGGTTCCAGTCGCGTATCCTGTGCCAGTCAGGAGGGGAATTAGATTGTATAGGCTTACGGCCGTACTGTCCAGCGCCACGAACGTGGGTGGCAAACATCGAAGTTGCATTCGGCCGGAATGGTGCCGCCGTTGTTGCTGGTTACGATTTCCAATGCCCGGTCGCGGCTGACCGGTGCATTCAAAGCGATGACATTGCCATTGCGGGTTAGATCATGGTAGTAGTGATGCCCCACCCGACTGACGCTGATTCTGTTTTCTGCTATGATGGTACTCGACATGTTCGCTCCTTTGTGAATAATGTCACTCGGCCGTTTCCTGGACTGTGGAGGTGTGGGATTCGGCCGTTTTCGTTTCTGCACGATTGGGTCCTATCTCTCTATTCTGGGCATCGAAGAGGCGGATGGGCTGAGCGGTGCTGCCGCAGAGCATGACCCACTGGCCATTCCTCACAACGATGCCATTGCCAACGGCCCGCTTGCTCATGCCCGGCCCCCTACTTTGCGCTGCGCAGATTTCATGCGCCGCTTAAAGGCCAGCCGCTTGACGGCCTGCTCTGGCCAGGCGTAGGCGGTGCCAACGCGCTGGCCGTTGATGCCCGCACGCTCCAAAATGCCGGGAACGTAGTTGCGATGCACGCCGAGCAGCTGGGCGGCCTCATCTGTGGTGATGATGCCGGGGATTTTATCGTTCATGCTTCCTCCAGCTTGAACCGCTGAACGTACAGCCAGGCCGTGCCGTCGGCATTTGGGACCACGCGGCGATTCAGATCGTGGCCTTGCTCACGGTATGCGCTTTTGCACCGACCCAGCAGCCAAGAACTGGCGCTGGTCGCGGCCTTCTTGTCGGCGAACTTGAACCGTGCCCACTCGCTAGAGCCGGTTTTCCGGCCAATGCTTAATTTCAGCACAGCTTGCTCCAGCGGCATGTATTTCGACTTCCCACTACCAGACGGCCCAGCCGCCGGTGGCATGACGCCTGTTTCCATCTCTAAAAACAATCCATTGGGTTCTGACATAACAATCTCCTTTTGCTCGATGCGCTCACCGCGCTCGATGCGTTCTACGAGGGTTAATAAACTGTCCATGCTTTCATCGCCACCGGCGCAGCCAATACACAGCTCGTCGATGGCCTGGTTGATGGTGATAACGTAGGGAATTCGGCTCGCCTCTGCCTCCGCCTGGCTATTGAAGATAAAAATGCCGCAGATGGTGCAGCGTTCGGCATTTTCTGGCGGGATGGGCTTGGCCCAAGCGCTTTGATCTTGGAAGGTGCTGGGGGGGGTAGTTGCGATCATGGTTTCCTCTAAAACTCGACGTAATCCGGGTCCCAGGGGCCTGTGGGCTTTTCACTGGCAAATTTGCCGGTGGCGGGCAGCTGGGTTTGCCGCCAGCCTTCGTGGGCACCGGTATCAGCCAGCCACATTTTGTAATGGGCCATTGACTGAAAATGTTTGGCCGTGGCAAGAAACCCTTTGACGCCGATGGCGCTCATGTGGCTGCTGCCGTGCCGGGCGACGGTGGTCCGGCCGCCTTTGCTGGCAATGCGTCTACAATGGGCTGCTCTATCAAATGGTTTCTTGCTCATGGTCAAACTCCTGTAAAACCGGGTTTGGGTTGCTCATAGCAAGCATATTAGCAGAATTGCAAACCGTTGTCAACGGTTGTCAACGGATAGCATGATAAACAGGCAAGAAAAAACCCCGCTGGAGCGGGGTCTGTATGACGATTGTACTACAAAAAGGGCGAGAAACGGCCGTTTTACCTGCGTGAAACCTCTACCCCAGCGGCATTGAACAGAACCGCCGGATCGCTTTCATCGTTATTCCAAATATTGTCACCAAACTGGCAATTAAACCCACCCAGCCCGCTATCAGCACTCCGAGCGTACACGCGCAACGTTTGCCCAGGCTCAATGACGCCACTTAATGGGCAATCTTGAGGCCCCTTCTCCGAACGCAGCATCCACCCGGCCAAATCCTGTGCTTCACTGCCAATGTTGGCCAGGTCAACATATTCAGCCTCCTTGTTGACCCGGCTGATCACCACGAATGGGCCAACGATGGGCGTGTTGGTAGGAGGAACAACGGCCGTATTCGTCGGCGTGGCTGTTGGGGTCTCTGTGGGCATGAGTGTAGGAGTTTCGGTTGGCGGCACATCGGTCGGAACGGGTGTGTTGGTAGGAACGGCCGTATCGGTGGGGGGAGGCGTGTCAGTTGGCAGGGGGGTATTGGTGAATGTTGGCGTTGCAGTTGGCGTGCTTGTGGGTGTTAATGTGGGCAATACCCCAACCGAACGCAAAGTGGCGTCAGTGAAAGCCCAGCACAAGAACAAACCGGTGCAGGCAACCAGTATTGAGCCGCACCCCCACAAAACTTTACCTCTGGTTGACCCGGCTCTAAGACGGGCTGACCACCATGAGAAAAATCTTTTAACTAACGCGACCATTGTAAATTCCCCATTGACAACCGTTGTCAACAAGATTATGATGGGTCAAATTGAGCAACGGAGGCACATATGAGTAAAAACAAACCCATAGAACGCGAGTACGAATCAAAGGGCTTGTCTGCACACCCTGAGTGGTGGGCAGAAATCGAAAAAACGGCGGCTGAATTAGGGCTGAACCGTTCTGCCTTCATTCGTATGGCCGTCAACGAATACCTAAAAGCAGAGGGGGCGAACGCCGGGGAAGTAATTCCGCAGGCAGCGTAAACCGTCCCTGAAGCCAATGACGCAAAAAGCCTGCCTGCCAAATGCCTCCGACAAACAGGCTTTCTTGCACCCAATCGCCCCGATCTATTTTGCGACAGCCGGGGCGATTTGATTACCAAAGAGAAATGGGGCCAATGCCCTCATGAAGCTGACCCCATTTGTGATTGTGAACTTTAACAACCAAATATATTTGATTATCTCAGCCACAAAACGATGGGCTTGCGCCCAGGACGGGAGCGACGGGGATCGAACCCGCGATCTCTGGCTTGACAGGCTGGCAATGGATTTTAGATCGCCAGCCATTGCAGCCAGCGATCCATTTTTCTATTTGTCTACTTTGCGGAAAAAGTCGGTGATGAGAGGGTCATTTGGGCCACGGCCCTGGCCGTTTCTATGGGCCACCAACCGCGCTGCAGCTGCATCTACGCGATCTTCCTGGATGTCGTTGTAATATTCTTGTGTGGTGCGCTGGCTGCGGTGATTGGCCAGCAGTTGCCCCACCTTCATATCCCCACTGGCTTCAATGATGTCGGTGACGACGCGCTTGCGCGTGGCATGGAAGCGGAACACAGGCACATCGGCAAATTCACAGATCCGCTTAAAGCCCAGCCACATGGCGTCTTTGCGCAGCCGTTGGTGGGTGCGAACGTTGACGAACACAAATGGCGTTTCTGGCGGGATGCACTCCAACCACCGGCGCAGCAAAACGGCCGTATTTTCAAAGAATCGAATTTTTACCGTTCCGGTTTTCCCCCTTGTGATGACATGATAAACCAAAATGCCGTTGCCCAGCTCTTTGGGCCGGTTTAGCGCATCGGCCACATCGCGCTGGCGCAGCTCCCAAAGCTCGCCCCGCCTGGCTGACGAATCGGCCACCAATGAGACCATTGCCGCGTCACGTACGTCGCGGGGATGATAATTGCGGTGGGCAGCGAAGGGATCGAGCGCGGCAATAACGGCCATGAAGTCTGATCGTGGCACAGACCGCGAACGCACCGGCAGATAGGAGTAGCTGTACTTTTTCTGGCACAAAATGGCCGAGGGGTTGTCATCTGCCAGCCCTTGCTTTATGCACCAGTTCCAAAATGCCCGCAGCGTTGATTTATGGCCAGCCAACGTGCCGTCAGCCAAACCAGCCTCGTGGCGCAGGGTATGAAAGTAGCCCGCGATGTCATCACCTGTAATTTGGTCGAGCTTGTTACGTTCCCGGCCAGCGGCGAAGCGATTCAACCTCAGCTGAACCGAATCAATATGAGCCTGTGACAGCTGACGTTCCCGCAGGTGAGATAGATACATTTCAACAGCAACCGCAAATTCGATCTTCATAGAACAATTCTCCCTTTATTGGTCGCGACTGTAAGAAGTATAAGCACAAGATGTGCCTACAGCAGCAAAGCGCGACCTAAAACCATTAGATGGTTTCAAGTCGCGCTCACCTTGTCAGCAGTGGCGGGATTTTTCTTGTCGGGGAACTCCCGCCACTCCCACTATTTTTACTCATTTTTGGAGGATTGCAATTTCCAGCCTGGCCGATCACCCCGTGGTCGCTCAGGCTGGGGATTGACCCCCTCCCAATCCCTTCCAAACCTGGCAGCGCCAACAGATGGTTGGCGCTGCCAGGCAATACTTAATCTACAAAGGAGACCAGTTATGCCAGACGTACCATTCTACGCACCAAAGCCAGACAACATCAAAACAATCATCGTCGTTGAGACCAACGGCGCTTGCGTCACCTATCCCGATCTCCTTTCTGCGATTACGGCCGTTTACCGCCTGCACCCCACCATCAACCAACTTGTCACCGACCTGGTCCACGGCTCCAACGATTTGAATGAGCTAATTGCCAGAATGAAAGAGGAGCAGCACTAGATGGCATCACAGCAGCTCCTCAACGCCCAAAAACAGCTCCAGCAGCTACGCCAAAAAAACGGCATCGCGGCCCCGGCCGCCACCGCCGCGCCTCAATTCCAATTCACCATCATCCCGGCCGCCAGCAGCCAGCCAGCGGAGCCAGAGGAACTCGACAGCATCAACCACCACGGCGACATCGCCCTGGCCGCCCTGCGCAGCGGCGACTCCTGCCACTACCAGCTCTGGCTGGCGCTGCGCCTTCTCGATGCCACTGGCAGCGGCCACGTCG
>CALKWL010000053.1 GCA_938004235.1 uncultured Gammaproteobacteria bacterium | reverse complement strand
GCCGACCATCCCGCAGCTCTACATCAACGGCGAGTTTGTCGGCGGTTGCGACATCCTGCGCGAGATGTACGAAAACGGTGAGTTGCAGGAGATGCTGAAGGGGATTGAAACCAAGAGCTGACCGGCTCACGGGTTATGGATTACTTAAGAGGGCGCGGTGTTTCCGCGCCCTCTTTGTTTGAACGTAGGGCTTTTCGTAGCAAATGGGGAAGGAGCAGGCGGATTGGCATCCGTAGTAAGTGCCCTCTCAAGTTAACTGCGAGCCGTGCGGGGCCTAAGCCTCGAGTTCCACAGCTCGGGTGAAATCCGAGGAAGACTCTGTCATATATTGGATCGAGCAGGGCAATCCTGCTTGCTGCTCCATTGTCTGCATGTAGAGCATCGGAGAGTTGTTGTGCCGTGCCAGATGCGAATACTTTCGCAACGTGCCGGGCTGCCAATGCCAGCGGTAGCGTCAGTTCTAGTTGTTTTGCACGCAAAATCAGCACTTCGTGAGAAATGCGATCCGCTTCGATCAAGGCTTTTAGATCCGTTAGGCCGCGAAAAGCGGATTCGGATTCGCCATCGGAAAATAGATGGGCCGCAGCGTGAAGAATCATGTCTTCAAATGCGAGCACTTTGAGTTCAGGGTGCGCGGCCGCTGGGCGAGCCGCTTCCAAGAGTAACTTGGCATCAACCTTGTAGCGTGACGTTAGCGGTGTGATGTTGTGGTGTAGATCAAGATGCGTCCCGCGCTGGATATGCGCCATCGGCGGGACTTCGTGCATCCATGTGCGGTAATAGCGCTGGTCGTATGTATCCCTGGTCGTCGAGATCCAACCTTGCGTCATCAGTGTCTTTTCTGTGATGCCGATCTTGGCGTGGGGGACAAGGATGTCTATATCGCCAAAAAAACGGTACTTCGAAAATGGGAGCTCCTCGGCCAGATAGGCCCCACCTTTTAGGAGTACGGGTTGTACGCCAATACTACCCAGTATCCGCGCGAGCTCCTTGGCTTCCCATATGGTCGATCGAATACGATGCTGCGCAAGCTGACGCTCCGACTTCAGCGCGGCTGCAGCCTTTTCTGGTAATACGGCAAGGCCGCAAGCGTCCGTAATGGTATCCAGTGCATGTCCAAGGACATGGGCGGAGCGCGCTTGGCGAACAAGAAGGCTCCAGTCGGCCTGCGTTAGCGTTGTTGCACAGTGGGGGGCCTTAAAAACGCGAATGAGGACCGGCTCACGTGAGCTCATGCGGGACATCCTGCTGCCAGAGTGTCGAAAAATTCGAGCGCGTCATCGAGGCGGGAATAGTTAAGGTGGTAAAAATCCACTTGGTCGGCTAATTTGGCGAAGCTTTCAAAGCCAACCTGACCAATAGCTGAGAAATTGAAGCTGTTGCGCGCGAGTTCTGCGACGCCTTCAGCTTTCGATATTTGGACGAACGAAAACTCGCAGCCGTCTGAGTAGTGTGGCAAAACCACCCACCGAGGTCTCGCCGGATGAGATGGGTCTGCCATGTCACGCGGTGCTCGCATGTGACTGACCGTACCCTTTATGGTGTCGTGGACGCGTGGCGTTAAGACCGCCTGATCGAATCGATTCGCTATGACATCGATCGCGCCATTCTTTAGGCTGACTGGTCGGGCAAAGGGTACGACATTGAGCGAATCGGTCTCGATGAGTGCGAGTTCGTCAGAAAGCAAACGCCACCCGGAAAGGGATAGCGCGGCGCATAGTGTGCTTTTTCCGGAGCCCGGTGGGGCAGGCAGGATTGCGGCGTTGTCGCCTTTTGCCAGAACAGCGCTGTGACACATGATGAATTGGTGAGCCGTTGAGGTTACGCACCAATTCATTGCCCATTCGAGTAGAGGAAACGCTTGGGTCGCAGGTAGCGGGTCGAATGGTGTTTGCCCGTCAATGCTTAGCGCAATCAGCGGGTGGAGCCAGCGTCGAATCCCCGGGGCGGGATATAGGTGAATTTCAAAGTCCACCCAGGCGGGGTCTTCCAGGACTTCGTACTCGGCATATGCCGCCAAAAGCCCGTTCCGTACTTCAGGGCTCGATGCGCGGATTTTGAACGTAAACGGAGGGGTCGCCAGAATGAGCCCTTGGCCGGTCAATCTCTCCTGCACTCGAGTGGGTTGCAGTCTTGCAAGCTTCATTGAGCGCCGGTGGGCTTCAAGATGCCGCTCGTGACCAGTTCGCTTCTTAACATGACGAAATCTGACGTATCCAGAGCGTTCGGCAGCTCCAGATTCAACTCCCTTGGCTGCGGGGCTGTGAAGGACGGTTGCAGTGTGCGTAGATAACTGGCTGCTAATTCATTTAAAGCGACAACTTGACCCGAGTAAGGCGTGAAGGCCGAGCACGTACCATCGCTATGGAAATGGAGCTGCCACGTTGGGCTAATGCAGTAAAGGCGCCTTTCGGTCACGGCAAGGTTGAGTTTCCAACCGTGATATCGAGAAAGCCGCGAACGTCCGCGATTGTCCAAGTCGTATACAGCGGTTGGGTGACCGTCCCGCCAAAGCAGATTGCCCACATGTCCGCAACATCGTCCAGGGTTATAAATGCCCCGGACCTGCCTGTCCTTACATCAAGGTAGAGCGTAACCAAATCTCGTGAATTGGCGGTTGATCCGCCCGCTTGCAGAACCTCCAGAAGTTTGGTGGTTCCAGAAAACGGCGAGGGGATCGTTGAGAAAGGTGACGGCATCGTACCCGGGGCACTCAGCGTGGCGGTGAGGGGGTCTACTGGATACCAGCGACCGGCGCGCGTGGTGTCGCTAAGCCCGGGAGCCCCATAAAATCCATGAGAGCTACAGTTGGGGAACGCGCCAGGTGTTCGGCTCGCGTGAGTGCTGATCTTTATTGAGCTGTAGGCCGACGGCGAGACGCAAACACCCCCTGCTAGCGCGCTGCCGCTTTTGACCGACAACAGCACCGAACCTGCTCCGCCACTGAGGAGTAGCTTTCTGCGAGACGACGATGGCTGTGTGTTGGTGCCCAGATCGTCGATGCTTTGCTTGCCAGCGTTCTCTTGGTTCATGGTGTTCCCCGAATAGCTTTTATGATCCAACGCCCGATTATCTTCGAATAGTGCCGTGCCTGAGACACGAACTTGGAATCGGCGTGACTAATTTAATGGAAGCAATAGTCGTGCCGAATGGATTGACGATTTTTGTTTTTTAAAAACAACGGGTTGCGTGTGGCGCTTGGCGGGCAGGTGTTTTTCTGTAAAGAATGCTGACAGCCTGTCAGTACGTTCTCGGGGCGGGGCGCAGGTGGGTGGGCTTTTCTTGAGTCAATGAAGTGTGTGCTTGTCGCATGCGTCGGTAAAAGCAGAAGAAGTCAGATGTTGGCGACGCGCGCGCTGGTCATCGACAGGCGCCCGGCGAGTACTTCGAGGAAGGCCTTGTAGAAGTGCATGCGGCAGGTGTCGGAGGCGCGCTGCAGGGCGCGGG
>CALKWL010000052.1 GCA_938004235.1 uncultured Gammaproteobacteria bacterium | reverse complement strand
CCACCGAGATCTACACTCTTTCCCTACACGACGCTCTTCCGATCTGGCTTCGGCACTCTGTCGCCGTCACAATCATCAGGAGTTCGTCATGGGTAAATTGCTTAACACCAAACTGTTCGCGCTGTTCGTGCTGGCGCTGGTTCTGATCGTCGCGGTCAGCCAGGTGGCGATGAAAGTCTCCGAGCGGCATGCCACGCATGACAGCGTGGTGCAAAGCATGGCCGATCAATACGCCTACGCGCAGCAACTGGTCGGGCCGCTGCTGTGGATTAAATGCAGCGAACCGGCCAGCATTGTCGAAAGCAGCGGCAACGATAGCCGTCGCCTTTTCACCAGTCGCGACTGCTCACAGCTCATTCGCCCTTCCAGCCTCAGCGGCCAGGGCGGCCTCAAGGTGAGCGAACGCTACCGAGGCATCTACAAGGCGCATATTTTTACCGCCGATTTGCAGCTGCAGACGCTCATCCCGGCCTTCACGGCCAAACCGGATCAGGTTATCGAGGGCGCCGATCTGATTTTCGGCGTCAGCGATCCGCGCGGCATCAAACGGATCCGGGTTGCTGGCGCCGATGGTCTTGAGCTGGAAGCTCGTCCGGGCGTTGCCGGCGGGGTGGTCAAACAAGGATTCCATGTTCCTCTGGCTCTGGATGCGTTGGCGCGGGGGCTGAGCCTGACGATTGAGCTCGAAGTCGCCGGCAGCGGACGTTTGGAGTTTGCCCCGATCGCCGCCAGCAATGATCTCAGCCTGCGCTCAAACTGGCCGCATCCAAGCTTTGCCGGCCTGTACCTGCCTGACGCGCGCGAAGTCAATCACGATGGCTTCAATGCGCGCTGGCGAGTCAATGATTTCGCCAGCGGCGGCGATAATGTGTTTGCCGATAGGGGGGCGAACGGTTGGTTGAGTCAGTCGTTCGGCGTCTCGCTCCTTGATCCGGTCAACGCCTACACCCAGACCGACCGCGCGGTGCGCTATGGCTTCCTGTTCGTGCTGCTCACCCTGGGCGGGTTTTTCCTGTTCGAGATGATCCGGCGCAAGCCGGTGCACCCCTTGCAATACCTGCTGATCGGTTTCGCGGTGGTGCTGTTCTTCCTGCTGCTGCTCGCGCTATCCGAGCATATCGTGTTCATCACGGCCTACCTGCTCGCGGCCAGCGCCTGCGTGCTGCTGATTGCCGCCTATGGCCGCACCCTGGTCGATTCCTGGCGCGGGGCGGCGGTGCTGGGCGGCGGCTATGCCGCGCTGTACGCCGGGTTGTACATGCTGCTGACTTCGGAGGATTACGCGCTGCTGATGGGCGCCTGGCTGATTTTCGGCCTGCTGGCGCTGACCATGTGGCTGACCCGCAGACTGGACTGGAGCGCGATGGGGCGTCCCGCCGAGGACAAGGCGGAATGATGCGGCGGCTGATCGGGATCGCTGTGCTTGCGCTCGGCCTGAGCCTGGCCTGGAGGCTGGACGATCCCTTCTTTACCAGTGTGCGCAGCGTGCTGGCCGTGGCGTTGATGCTTCTTGGCCTGCTCATGGCCTCGTCGCGGCTGCTGGCGCGCAGCGGCTTCGGCCTAGCAGCCAGGCTGCTAGCTCTGGGCGGGCTGACGATGGCTGTCCTGGCAGGGCAGGCTCTGTACACGCCTTGGGCGGCGCGTCACGCGCTTTTTCATGCCGCCGAACGCGAACCGGCGCGCATGGCCGCCTTGGGCGAGCACCTGGTTATCGGCTATGACGATCCGCATGAGGTGCGTGAACTGGCGCGGCGCGGGCTGATCGGCGGCCTGTTTGTCACCCGGCGCAATATCGAGGGCAAGACGGCTGAGCAGCTTCGCGCGGAACTGGCCGGGTTTCAGGAGGTGCGGCGGCGTGCCGGGCTGCCGCCGCTGCTGATTGCTACCGATCAGGAAGGCGGCGCGGTGTCCCGGCTTGCCCCGCTGGTTCCGCATCAACCGCCTTTGTCCAGTCTGGTCGATCAGCCCGATGCGGAGCGACATGCCGCCGAATATGGCCGCGACCAGGCGCGTGTCCTGTCCGGACTGGGCATCAATGTCAACTTCAGCCCGGTGGTCGATCTCAAGCCGGATCAGCCGCCCGACCCCTCTGACCGTCATACCCGTATTGGCGAGCGCGCCATTGCCGCCGATCCCGACACGGTGGCGCGCATCGCGCTGGCTTACAGCCAGGCTTTGGCTGAACACGGCGTGACGCCCACGCTCAAGCACTTTCCCGGCCTGGGGGATGCCCGAGGCGACACGCACATGCACAGCGTCCACCTTTCCACGCCGCTGGAACGCCTGGTGGCGCGTGATTGGCACCCCTTTCGCCATGTTTTACAGGAAGTTCCCGCCATGCTGATGGTCGGTCATGTCGTTTTGGACGCCATCGACCCGAGCAAACCCGCGAGCATTTCGCGCCCGGTGCTCACCGGCTTGCTGCGCGAACGCTGGCATTACGACGGCATTCTGATCAGTGACGATCTGAGCATGGCGGCTGTCTACGACCTTGGGTTGTGCCGCATCTCGCGGGAGGCTCTCCATGCCGGACAGGACTTGTTGCTGATCGCCTACGACTGGCGCAAGTACTACAGCATCATGGATTGCCTGCATCAGGCGATGGATCGCGGTGAGTTGCTTGATCTTATTAATCCGGCCTGACACTTCATGAATTGTAGGAGCGGGCTTGAGTCGGCCAGCCAGAAGGCTTACGATCTGTCCAAGGCCAGGTATGACAACGGCGT
>CALKWL010000051.1 GCA_938004235.1 uncultured Gammaproteobacteria bacterium | reverse complement strand
ACGCCACGGGGGATATTGCCCAGGACCCAGATGAGCAGCGTGGCCGGTGCCGCGAACTCGACCGCCCGCCACATGGTGAGGGCCACCCGGTCCCAAAGCGCCCGCCATATCACCTGCCAAAACTTGGGTTTTCGGTAAGGAGGCATCTCCAGTACAAAGCTCCCAGGCTCACTCCGAAAGAGGGTTTTGTTCAAGCCTAGGGTGGCCAGAGCAGCGGTCCCCAGACTGAGGAAAACCAGGGAGAGCATTACTGGCAGCGCCCCATCGCCGAAAAAAACGATAGCTAAAGCCACACCCGCACCATACCTCCCGCTACAGATGATCAGTGGGCTGGTCAAAATGGACGCTAGGCGGACTTTTTTGTTCTCGATAATCCGCGCGGCCATCACGCCTGTCACATTGCAGCCAAAACTCATGCCCCAGGTGATGACCTGCTTCCCTTGCGAGCCGAGTGTTTGCATCGGCCGGTCCAGATTGAAAGCCAGCCGGGGAAGTAAGCCCGAGTCCTCCAATAGGGCGAAGGCGACAAAAAGGATGATCATCGGGGGCAACATAGCCGCGATGACTGTCCCCGTGCCCATCATGAGACCGTCCACCAAAGCGCCGATCACCCACCAGGGAGCTTGAACACTCACTAGCCATGCCCGGACGGCGCCGATCAGCCAGGAGAAGCCGGCCTCCAGCCATCCACCTCCGATCTCACCGCCCTTGATGGTGATCCAGAAGACAAGGGTGAGCATCGCTAGCATGATGGGCCACGACCAGACTTTGTGAGTGACGATGCGGTCAATGCGCTCGGTCAAGCTCTCTTCCTCAGGGCGCTCGCGGTGGACCACCCGATGCACGATACTGTGGGCGAATTCATAGCGGCCGCTAACAATCACCACCTTGGCGTCGGGTTGAGTCCCCTCGCGCAGGCGCACAGCACGCCTTAGTAGGGCCTGCAATGCCTCAGGTGAGACGGATTGAGCAACCAGCCCCAGAGCTGCCAGATCTCCCTGTTTGAAGGCCTCGACGACCTCCGGGTCATCCTCTAGGAGCTTGAGCGCCAGCCAGCGGCTTCGTCCATCAAAACCCAGGTGGGCCAGGTCGGCCTCCAGGCTCTCAACGTATCCCTCAACGGTCAGCCCATAGTCCACCGCCACCGGATGACCTTGTTGCTGCCCCGTTGCCACCTTCACTATCGCGGCCACTAGCTCTGGGAGACCCTCCCTTTCCGTGGCCACGGTGGGCACTACCGGTACACCCAAAGCCTCCTCCAAGGCCTTGACGTCAATCTCCCATCCCCCTCGTCTGAGTTCATCCATCAAATTGAGAGCCACCACCACCCGCTCAGTCAGCTCCAGGATCTGTAACGTCAGATTGAGGTTGCGCTCCAGACTGGTGGCGTCTACGATGTTGAGTACCACGTCCGGCTCGCCGGAGATGATGTAGTCACGGGCGATCACCTCCTCGGGTGACTGGGCGGCCAGGCTGTAGGTGCCAGGCAAGTCCACGAAACGGATCTCCCAACCCTGGTAATGGAAGACCCCCTCGGCCTTCTCCACAGTCTTGCCAGGCCAGTTGCCCACGTGCTGCCGACTTCCGGTGAGAGTGTTGAAGATAACGCTCTTGCCTACGTTGGGATTGCCTGTCACACCCACGGTGATCGTCTTTCTATCCATTTGTTATTTCCTCCACCAGGATGGTGTCGGCATCGCTCCGACGCAGGGCTACGGCCGTGCCCTTGACACGGTACTCGGTTGGGTCACCCAAGGGTGCTTTCCGTAGCACGGTCACCTCGGCGCCGGGCACCAGTCCCATGTCCAGCATGCGCCGCTGGTGCTTGCCGCCCCCCTTGACCTCAACCACCCTTGCCCGGACGCCCACCGGGAGTTCGCCCAGGGGTACGGGTAGGACAGGCACCGGCACGGCGTGGATACGCTCGGCGGCCGCGGTTGCTAGGATGAGGGGGCTACCAGCAACCCTTACGGTTAGATACCTTGGCTGGTGTTCAACCATCTCCACCTCGACACCGGGTCCGAAGCCCATAGCTACCAACTGAGCGAAGAGAGCTGGCGGCTCGTCTTCCACATGCAGGATGCGCAGTCGATCTCCCGGCATGCAATCCGTCAGGGGACTACCGGCTGGGGGAGGTACCCGACAGCCGGCATCGGGAATGATGTCGCCGTGAGGGTCCCAGGCCGGGTGACCCAGGTCCGCGTCCAATTTTGCCACCTCATCAGGGGTCATCTCGTGCTCTCGAATGTTGGCCTCAGCGTGGATCACCTCTAGGGGCATGCCCTCCCGGTCCACTAGGTAACGCTCCCACAGACGATGGGCTCGAATCAGTTCCTGGGCCCGCTCCCGACCCTGCATCGTCAAACGGATGCCCACACTCACGTCCCCCTCAGCCCAGCCAGAGGCCACAAGCACTCCCATCAGACCCTTGGCCGTCTCGACTGAGATACCCAGTGCCTCGGCCAGCGCCCCAGCCTCCACAGAGGCCTCACCTTGTTGAATATTGTAAATCTCTTTCAGAGCGTCTTCCATTTCAATAAGTTGAGGTAACCGAGAGCGCAATATAGCTCGACGCCGCCGTAGGAGCGTCCACACTAACAGGATAGCTAATACAACGGATACAGTCGGCCACAACCAATTTGATATGCCAAAAATCTCCATCTTCTTTTCCCTTCTGTCCGCAAGCCGGGGTTACATGCTCGGCGATCGATTCGCTTCCTACCCTCCCGCCATTCCTACTCCGGCGACTGGCGTCCCACAGTAAGGGCAGCGCCCATCGCTGATGTGGTTCTCGACGACGTGGAAGCCGACTCGGCGGATGAGCAACCGTCCGCACTTGTGGCAGGTCGTGTTCTCCTCGCCCGGCACGTTGCCCACATAGACGTAACATAGCCCTGCCTCCAGGCCAATCTCCCGCGCCCGCTGCAGGGTCTCAATGGGCGTGGGCGGCACATCGGTCATCTTGTAGGCGGGGAAGAAGCGGCTGATGTGCCAGGGCGTGTCCACCCCCAACTCCTCCGCCACGAAGCGGGCTGCGTCCTTTAGTTCCCCATCATCGTCGTTGATCCCGGGGATGACCAGGGTGGTCACCTCCAGCCAGATGCCCAACCGCTTCATCATTTTCATGGCCTCCAGCACCGGCTGCAAATGCGCGCCGACGTACCTACGGTATGTCTCATCGCGAAAGGCCTTCAGATCTACATTCGCCGCGTCCAGGTAGGGACCGAATGTTTCCAGCATTTCCTCGGTCATGTAGCCGTTGGTGACGTAGATGTTTGTCAGGCCAGCTTCGTGGGCCAGGCGGGCCGTATCATACGCATACTCGAAGAAGACCGTGGGCTCGGTGTAGGTATAAGCGATGCTGCGACAGCCGGCGTGTTTCGCCGCGGCCACGATCTGCTCCGGGCTTGCCTCCTGGCCCATGATCAGGTGGCGCTCGCGGGGCATCTGGGAGATCTCCCAGTTCTGGCACCAGCGGCAGCGGACGTTGCACCCTGGCGTGGCGATGGAATAGGCCGTGGAACCGGGATAGAAGTGAAATAGCGGTTTCTTCTCCACCGGGTCCACGTGCTGGGCGATGGTGCGGCCGTAGACAAGCGTGTAAAGCGTCCCGCCGCGGTTCTCCCGCACCAGACAGATGCCCTTCTTCCCATCAGCGATGATACAGCGATGAGCGCACAGGTTGCAGCGCACGCGGTTATCCGATAGTTTCTCGTAAAGCACGGCCTCTTTCATTTGAATCTCCACTTATCGGTAAGGTACTCATCCTCGCCGTGGCCGGTGCTGCGAACTCGACCGCCCGCCACATGGTGAGGACCACCCGGTCCCAAAGCGCCCACCATATCACCTGCCAAAACTGGGGAAGTTTTCACTCCGAGGATCTAAACCACATCTTTCACACGTGCAAAGTCCTTCTCGATCTGTATCTG
>CALKWL010000050.1 GCA_938004235.1 uncultured Gammaproteobacteria bacterium | reverse complement strand
ACCACCGAGATCTACACTCTTTCCCTACACGACGCTCTTCCGATCTCAAAGCCTCGCCGCCGAACGCGCCACGCTGTATGGGCAAAGCATTCTGGCGAATGCTGCCGGGATTGCCGCCGACAGGGAAACACTCGAAGGCCGCTTCGACGATGGCTACCGTTGGCAACTGCACATCACCCCCATCGAGATTCCGCCGCCCCCGCCCGCCGAACAGCCTTTCATCCCCATGCTGCAACTTGACCTCGACATCTTCTGGCTAGAAGGCAACAAAGAGCGCCAATTGCACCTGCAAAGCCTGAGCCGCCCCGATGAAAAAAAATAAGGCGCAAGGCTTTACCCTGGTCGAAATGATTATTGCGCTCGCCCTCACCGCGCTGATTCTCGCCAGCCTCAGCGCCGCGCTCTACGGCCTAAGTCAGGGCTTTGCCCACGCCAGCGTGCGCGCCGAACGCGAAGACAGCTTGAATCGCGTCAGCCTCGCCCTACGCCAGGCCATCGAGCAGGCGCGCTATTTCGAGCCACCTCCCGGACAAAATGACTTTCACAGCCTGGTTGGCCGCAATCAAAGCCTCGACTGGCTGGCCTATCTGCCTGCATCGTCACCCACAGGCGGGCTGTACCATTGGCATCTCGAACCGCAAGACACCGAGCTTCTGCTGACCCTGACGCCCTGGATCGAAACAAAAAGTGGCGAACAAAGCGAGCCGCCGCCTTCGCTCGCCCCCATCCAGATCATTGACGACCTGACCGGTTTCGCCCTCAGTTACCAAAACGCCAAAACCGGCGAGTGGACCGATCAGTGGGACGGCACGCTTCTACCCTCGCGCGTGCGTCTGGACATTACCAGCCAGAAATCCGGCGCATGGCCGCCGATGATCGTCAGGCTCGAACCATGAGCCCGCCCCCGCTCCAGCAACGCGGCCTAGCGATGATCGCGGTTCTCTGGATTCTCGTCGCCCTTATGCTGATGGTCAGCAGCTACAGCCTGTTTGCTCGTGTCGAAACACGTATGGCCTCCACACAGATCGAGCAAACCCAGGCCAATGCACTGGCACTCGGCGGTCTGGAATATATCCAGGCTTACCTCAAGCAGCCGCCGCAAATCAGCAACAAACCGCATCAACAATTCTTCCAGATCAACCTGAGTCAGGGACGCATCGACATGACCCTGACCAATGCCGTGGGTCTGATTGACCTCAACAACGCCCCCCCGGCGCTGCTTGATGAGTTATTTCAAGTGGCCGGCGGAATGGATGAAGAACGCCGAACTCTGCTCATAAACGCCTTACGGCCTGCCCCCGCTGAGTTCAACGGCGCACCGCCCCCCGTGCTGCGGGACATCCGCGATTTGCGCGGAATGCCCTCGATGACGGAATCCATCTATAATGCCTTGCAAAATTTAATCACCGTGGATGCAGAAGGCAGCGGCGGCAAGGTCAATGCACACCAGGCTCCGCTCGAAGTACTGGTCGTGCTCGCCCACGGAAACACTGAGGCCGCACAAGCCTTCGCCGAATCACGCATCACCCAGGGCAGCACCGCAGACACATCCATGCTCCAAACCAGCTTCCACAGCACAACTCAATCTGGCCGCTACCGCCTGGACGTTGACATCACCCTCAACAATGGCCAGCGCTACAGTCGCCGCTTCTGGCTCTCCTCGCATGCTGACATGCGCCTCGGTTGGCGCGCTCACGCCATGGACGCACTGCACGCGCGACCAAATGGGACTGTGCAATGAACGTGAGCATGAGCGAACTGCAACAACGCCTTATCCCGTGGATCGACTGGTGGATCGGCGGTTGGCAAGAGGCTTGGGAGCGGCTGCCCAAACCCGCCGCACTCCAGGCTCGCCCCGAGGTCTTTCAGAACGCTCAGGGCGGATTTCTTGCTTATCGCGGCCTGCCCGGCGAGCAGACCGCATGGCAAAACACGAGCCGTCCGGATTCACTTCGCGGCCTGCTGATTGACGACGATCTAATCCTTCTGCGCGAACTTACCCTCCCGTCGCTTGGCGAGCGCGACATTGCCGCCGCCGTTGCCATGGATGTGCAATTCGCCAGCCCCTTTCCTGCGGATGACACTTGTTATGGCTTCCGCAGCCATCGCCTGCCCAACGGCGCCTTGCGCATCGAAATCGCCCTCGCCCGCCAAAGTCAGCTTGAACAGATCCAAATCACGCACGCCAAGCTAGCCTTATTTGCGCGCGGCCACTACGGCGCGATTTCCCTACAAGGCGACGCCCACAGCGACGCTCGCACGGGTCTGCGCTCACCGCTCACCTTAAGCCTGATGATCCTGCTCATCCTGGTACTGATCGCCTGGATCATCAGCCCAACACTGCTGCTGCGCGCCCAGGCCCAGGTGCATGAGGCCGCCCTTGCCCAACTTAATCGCGAGGCCGCTCCCCTGTTGCAGAAACGCGAAGAACTAGGCGCCTTGCAACAACAGCTCGAAAACGCCCAAAAATTCAGCAACGAGCATCCAGACCCTGTACAACTGCTTGAACAACTCTCGGCGCAAATCCCTGACAACACTTGGATCAGCCAGCTTAGCCTACGCAAAGACCAGCTGACGCTTGAAGGCGTTTCCGATAATGCCATTGCTATCGTCAGCCTGCTGGAAAAAATCCCTGAACTCAAAGAAGTGCGCCTTGGAGCCAGCGTCAACCGCGACCCGCGCAATGGCAAAGAAACCTTCCAGATCCTTGCCCGCGTGCAAACCAGCGCTCCCGCAGCAACAGCGAATGAGGCGGCGCCATGAACACCATCTTGCACCAATACCGCGCCTGGCTTGCGCCATTGCTCACACTCTTGGCCGCCCTGCTCGTCCTGGCGGCGATTCTCATCCCGCTCAACGCCAAGCGCAAAAATTACCTTGAGATCATCCAGAAAAGCCAACCGCGCATCGAGCGCGTTCAAGGGCTTATCCAGGCTGCACCACAACTTGAACTTCAACTCGACAACGCACGCGCCAGCGCCAGACAACAGATTTACCCTCTTGGAGTCGACGACAACCGTTTTAATACCGAATTACAGACACGCCTTCGCGCGCTTGCGGAGCAAAGCAAAATGACCCTGGCAAGCGTACGCCCGCTCCCATCACGCAAAGAACACGAATTGGACATTTTTCTGCTCAATATGAACTTGCAAGGAGATGTTAACGACTTGCAGAGGTTCCTGAGCGTTCTACAACGACACACCGAGTCCACCCCCGCGTTGCGCATTGACGCCCTGACATTACGTCGCGCCAATATAGCCCCTGATGCGCCACAAATCCTGAGTGTGGATCTAACTATTGCCGCCCTACGCCCAGCATCCAGCCCATGAATTCTCGCTCCCAAAACCTTATCCTGTTCGTACTGCTGTTCGTTAGCAGCCTTGGGCTTTTTGCATGGTGGGCACCCCAGCTTCAGCGTATTCAAGATACGCACTGGACGCCCATCCCCCCTGAGCTGCCGACTCTACCCGGCTTCCATGAACAAAATGGCTCGCTGCCCCCAGCAACCCAAAGTTACGAGCGCCCCCTTTTCTGGGAAAGCCGCCGCCCACGGCCAACCCAAAACAAAACTGCTGCGTCGAACGGGTCGCTGGCCTCGATAGAACTGCTTGGCATCGTAACTGAAGGCACAGCGCGAGTAGCCCTACTGCGTGTGCATAAAGCCCCGCCCCCTCTCCCAGCACAGCGCCTGCACATAGGTGACTCCATCAATGGCACAACCGTTCAAAGCATCGACACCGACAGTGTCACACTGAAAAGCCCCAATGAAGTCCGAACATTAAAGATCTTGCGAGGCAGCCAAGGCGCCCCCAAAGAAATTTTGGCTCCACCAGTAAAACAAACGGACAGTGCACCCAGCCGCCCCATCGAACAAACCAAACCGCCTATGTCTGTCGAAGAGCGCGCCAAGTCTGGCTCAGATGAATTAAAAAAACACATGGAAAACCTAAAGCGCAAAGCCGCCGGACAAGCACAGCCCCCCGCCACTTCGTCGCAATAAGACGCATCGACGCTCCAAATCCATCATCAGACAACCGTATTCGCCTAAGGACTCGCCTCATATGACCACGACCGTCCCTTTCCGCCTCAGCTTCCTTACATTGGCCATACTTCTCGTCGGCTGCAGCACGCCCGGAAACCCCCCCCCTAGCACCTTCAGCGAAATCACCAACGCCATTCCGGTGACAACCAAGCCCATCAGCGAGAACAAGGACAACATACACCCCGCCAGCAGCGACACGCGTAATCAGGATCGCCTCTACCCCGGCAACGACCGCGTGGTTGACCTTCCCAAGGTTCGTCTCAGCCCCACAGCCCAAGGCGGTGAAGGCGTCATGCTCAATTTTGAACGCGCTCCGCTGGTCGACGTGGTTCACACCATCCTGGGCGACGTGCTCAAAGTTCCCTACAGCATCGACCCCAACGTCAAGGGCGAGGTCGTACTGCACACCAGTCAACCCACCGCCCTCGCCGACATTCCCAGCGTGCTCGACAGCATCCTGCTCGCTAACGGTGCGATTCTGCGCATTGATGACAAAGGTTTTTACCGCGTCGGGCTCGCCGACACCTTCAAAAGCCTACCTCCCAGCCTGCGCACCGCAGGCAACCAGAATGGGCAAGCCATCACCGTAACTCCGCTGCGTTACATCGGCGCCCAAGACATGGCCGACATCCTCAAACCCGTTGCCCCCCCCGAAGCCTTCATGCGTATCGACGTCACACGCAACCTGTTGGTCATGATCGGCACGCAAAACCAATCCCAGGCATGGATGGATCTCATCAAGACCTTCGACGTGGACTTCATGCGCAGTATGTCAGTAGGCATCTTCCCGCTCGAATATGGCGACGTCAAAGAGGTCGCCAAAGCCGTTGAAATGCTCATCAGCAACGACTCAAAAACGACTGCGGGCGTCGTACGCGTTTTGCCAATTGAGCGCCTCAACAGCCTGTTTGTCGTTACCCCGCGCAAACACTACCTGGAGCAGATCAAGCAATGGGTCAGCCGACTGGATCAGGCGCCAGACAACGCACTCGAACCCAGCCTGTATGTTTACCCCGTGCAAAACGGCGACGCCTCGCGCATGGCCAAAGTGCTCGGCGGATTGTTTGGCAGCAGTACCAGCGGAAGCACAGGCACGCGCGACACCACCGCCCCAGGCCTGGGCGATAGCAGCATTAACACCAGCTCCTCGGGTGACGTGAGTGGAGCGGGCAGTAGCGGCACGACCAGCAGCAGCGGCCTGAGCAGTACTGGAAGCAGCGGAAGCAATGCGACAGGACTCGGGGGCGGCATCGGAGGGGGCACAGGCTCCACGAACAATAGCACCACACAAAACACCCCCACTGCTGTTAGCCTGGGAAAAAACATCCGCATCGTCGCCGACGAAGACAATAACGCCCTGCTCATCTACGCCCCACGGCGCGAATACCGCCGCATTGAAAATGCCGTGCGTCAGCTTGATGTTGCACCCGTCCAGGTACTCATCGAAGCCAGCATTGTCGAAGTCACTCTCAGCGACAAATTCCAGTTCGGTCTCCAGTGGTACTTCACCAACGGCTTCGGCGGCAGCCTCAACAACTTCAGCGGCGCAGGCGGCTTCGTCAACACCAGCAGCGGCATCGAAGGCGTACCCGTTCTGACACCCGCCGCCCCCATCGTCCCCGGCCTTAACTACATTATCTCCAACCCAGCCGGAAATATTCAGGCCGTACTTAACGCTCTCTCTTCCGAGACCAGCCTGAAAGTTGTCTCCAGTCCGTCCATGCTGGTACTCGACAACCAAAAGGCCGAAATGCAAGTCGGATCACAGGTTCCCATTCAGACCTCCACCACCTACTCCCAACTTGGCTTACCAACCACATCCTTTGAGTACAAAGACACCGGCGTGCTGCTCACCGTCATCCCGCGCATTAATGCCGGCGATATGGTCACACTCGACGTGTTACAAAAGGTTACCGACATCGGCGCCATTGACAGTGCGACCAAACAGCGCACATTTCTGCAACGCAGTATGAAGAGCCGTATCGCTATTCAAAGCGGTCAAACCGCCATCCTTGGCGGCCTAATCCGCGACGGACAAGACAACAGCCGCAACGGCATTCCCGGCCTGGTCGACATCCCCGTCGTAGGCTACCTGTTCGGCACCACCGAAAAGAACAAGGATCGCACCGAACTCATCGTCCTGCTCACCCCGCGCGTCATGGAAAACATGACCCAAACCCAGCAAATTACCGAAGAAATCAAAAGCAAACTATTCACCCGAGACTCACTGCGCCAACCTCTGCACACCCAATTTGCGCCATAAAAAATCCTGCTTGAGAATAAGCTGACCAAATTAACAAACCCTCGGCATATCCAGCGTGGCAATCGAGCAACACCACAGTTGACTAAACCCGCTCAAACCCCTTAAATCACCCCCAAGCCAAACCTGTTTCGGCAGCAAGGCCTGGCATGAAAAACAACAGAGATGTTGTGAAGCATGACCAGATCGGTTAACGTAAAACCGATTTTCGTCACCCGAGCGAAAATTTAACTTTCCCCAACGAGGATTTGACCATGAACTTGAAGATGAAAACCCTGGCAGCCGCCATGATCGCCGCTGGCTCTATGGCCTCCGCCCAAGCTGCCGAAATCCTGTTCCCCTATGTTGTGAACAGCTCCACTGTGACTACCGTTGTTAACGTCATCAACCACGCCTTCGCAGACACCAACGAGCTGCACTATGTTCTGTGGTACAAAGACGGCGCAACTGCTGAAGACAACGGAGCTAACTGCCTCGAAACCAACTCCATGCGCTCCTCCTCATTTGGCGACATCCAGACCATCGACCTGGGCGGCAAGTTTGGCACCACCACTCTGGGCGTACTGTTCAACGACCCGAGCGTCAACAACAACTACATGGCTGCTGGCCTGAGCTACGCCTATGCAAGCTTCGCCAAGAAGCCGATGCGCGGCTGGTTGATGGTTCAAGACGAAATTGTGGCTCATCCTTCTGCCTCCGGCCCGGCAGCTGCTGGCCGCCTGCAAGGTGAAGCCATGGTGTTCGACTTCTCCACAGGCGCAGCGTGGGGCTATCAGGCGGGCACTGACGACGCAGCTAACGGCTCAACCTTCGATGCTTCAAGCGTAGCCTTCGAAAACGCAGGTGCAGGTGCTGGCATCGCTTATGTAGGTATCGCTCCGTTCGCGGAAACCACCACCAAGTTCTTTGTGACCCCGCTGGTTGACAACGGCGGCATGTTGCAGCCCTCAGGCAACAACAACGACAACGCGTCTGGCACCAAGGATGGCTACCGCATCTTCTTGGGTGACGGTTTCTTCGCCATGTTTGACCGCGACGAAAACGTCTACTCTGGTTCCGTACCGCAAGACGTAACCTGCGTGGGCGCCGTTGACGCTCCCACGCTGCTCTCTGGCGCAACCCTGAGCCAACTGCCTAACGGCGGTTGGAGCTGGTTGTTCGGTCAAGCGCGTGGTACTGGCGTTGCCGGCAAGGACGTTGTCAACGCTGCTGTCATCAAGCTGGACTACAACACAGCCTCAACCTTCAATGGTGCTAGCGTTCCTGGCGTATTCAACAACGCGTTTGTACTGAAGAGCCAGTTCTAATTCTGCTTTGGGTTTAGGCTGCGCCTAGGCCTTGGTTTGAGAATATAGCCGCCCTGAAAAGGGCGGCTTTTTTTTGCCTGCGGCATTTCAAACACCTTTAATCAAATACCCACGTCATGCGAAAGAGCAGATTCTACCGCTGAACTTTGAGCCCTGATAAAATGTCGAATTCGAGTCGATATATCCCTAGTCGAGAGTCCTCATGCGTATTGCCCTACCTATAGCCATTGCCTGCACATTTGCGCTCACCGCCTGTACTCCTCCAAAGCCCTCTGAAGAGTCTGTTCAGTGGCTTACGCCGCCCATTGAAACCTATGCCAATTGGAAGAAAGACAGCGACAGCACACATGATCTTGTCTTGGCCTACTATGCAAATCGTAGCAATATCGCCCTGCGCTTACCCAGCGGAGAGGTTCAAACCCTGGTCGACGGCAGCGTAAATAACAGCGCCCCTTCAGGACTGGCAGCCGCCATAGGAAAGAATGAAATCGCCGCCATGTGGCGCGACAAAATCCCATCCAAAGGCCTATTTCTAAAACAGGGGGCGAACGCTCCGATTGAATTAGGCGAGGGCACCGCCCCTCTCGCACGCTTCTCTGTCATACCAGACGGCGCAGGCTGGCATGTACTGTGGTACGGAGAGCAGCCCGTGGAAGGGATTAAGAGCAAGTACAACGTGTACTATCGTCACGTCGATGAAAAAGGACAAAGCAGCCCTACCGAACGCCTGTTTTCTGGCTTTTACTTCCAAAGCATTGTTGATGCTTCCGGCGATTTAGCCGTAGCCACCTGGGACAACAATCAAACTCCCCCAAAGCTCATATTGCGTGTACGTCATGCCTCCACAGGGACTTTCGAAGCTGAGCGCGTTATCAGCCCAACAACAGCCAATATTCCGCCACTTATCAACGCCTTTCGCATCGGTTCACGCTGGTTTGTAACTTGGTTGAACCAGGGAGGAGACAACGGCAATGAATTCAGCCTCCAGGGTGCTTGGAGTGATGACAAAGGCGCTCAGTGGAAGCGCTTTGATATCCCCGCATTGAATGGATTTGATGTGGTTGATGTCAGTGTTGCCGGGGATGCCGCAAGCGGCAATCTTGTTATGGCGGTTTCAGGCTCCTGGCGCTTTGTTAACCAAGATCCAAAGTCATTGTTTTATGTCATCCGCAGCCAGGACTATGGTGCCACCTGGCAAAAACCGGAAATGATTCGCGAAGATGCCGCCAACGCGGATAGCCATGCGCGCAAAGCCGAGGTTGCATTAGGCGCCGAGCCTGGCTCGGTTTGGCTGCTGTGGGAGGATTGGCGTGAAGTACGTCCACGCATTTATTTCGCCTATAGCACAGACTTCGGAGCGTCCTGGAAGCACAAGAACATACCTCTTGCAGGCCAGCCCAAAGGTGGAAATTTGCTCCAATCAGCAAAGCAGGCTACTGGCATTGACCCCAAGGGATTGTTCTACCTCGCTGCAAACCTGGTAGATCGGAAGAGCGTCGTGTAGGGAAAGAGTGTAGATCTCGGTGGT
>CALKWL010000049.1 GCA_938004235.1 uncultured Gammaproteobacteria bacterium | reverse complement strand
GACCACCGAGATCTACACTCTTTCCCTACACGACGCTCTTCCGATCTATGAGTTGTTTTGCTGAGCAATATCAATAAGTTGCGGCAAGGAGTAACGCAGATTCGCATCAAATTCAGGCACAGCGGGCAGCACAGCCAGGCTCGGATCGGCGGGAATGGCAAAGCCGGTGTGTGTCGGCACGGGTGCAGGCGTAGTCGCCATGCTCCAGAGTGTGGTGTTTTCATCCCCACGCGGAACCCAGGGCGAATCAGGGGCGGCAGGGGCAAAGTTTTGCGCATTGCTGGCGCAGCCGCTAAGCGTGATGAGCAGAGCGAACACACTGAATCTTAGGAGTCTATTCTTCATTGCGCCGCTCTCTCAATGGCATGAAACTGCGGTGAAAAATGCAGCGCCGGGGTCAAAAACATGGCATCGTTCGACGATTTGAAGGCGTTTTGCTGGGGTTGTGAGAACGCATGTGCAAGGGCTTCCAGCCGGGTGGCCGTGGGTTCAAGGTCGGCCTCTTGGCTTAGCCATATCTCGCGGTTGAACTCCTCGATATGCGCGATGGCCTGTTTTAGGGCGGCTTCTTGAGCCGGGTCTGGGCGCAGTGCAGGTGTTTCAAAAGCCATGTAGCTTAGGTTTTCTCGATTCTGCCCCATCAAAGCCTGCACTGCGCCCACACTGCCGATGGCATGAGGGCGCTCGCTGGCGGGTAGCCTCGCCATGCTCGCCAGAATATTCAAGGCTTGTGCCATGCGCTTGCGAATCTGAAGATTCAGCGGATCAGGCCATACATGGGTAAAAATCAGGTACACCACAAAATTACCGAGCAAAATCCCGGCAATACGATCCCATGCAGTATCAAGGCTCACGCTTGGTCCGAAGCCTTGCAAAATAGTGAGCAAAAACGCGAGCGCAATTTGCACGCCGGCATAGCTGATACGCTCGGGCCCGGTCGAAACCCATGCGCCGACCAGTACCCCCGCAAAGACCAGAACCATGAGCGCGGCAACGCCATCGATATGCGGAATGACCCAGAATATGGCGGTAACCCCAAGTGCCGCGCCAATGAGTGCGCCGGTAATGCGCAGCGCGAGCTTGTGCACGGTTTCGCCCGTGGTGCTTAGGGCGGCCACGTAACAGGTCACCAAGGCCGTATGGATGCCTTGCCAATCGATGGCGGTGTAAATCAGGAAGCAAATAATCGCCGCGGCCGTCGTTTTGAGTGCAAAGCGCGGATAGGCCGGGTTGGTGAGCGCATCGGCAAAGACAAAAGGTGTTTTGGGCGCAGGAATCACCGCAGGCTCAGGCGCGCCCGCCAAAATATCAAGCGCATCCCACGCCGCCTGTTCGGCGCGGCTGGTGCTGGACAGGTACTCGGCTTTGGGCGGCGTGAGTCCACGCACCAGTGCCCGCTGGGCGGTGCGAATCTGCGCGGCAAGCGCGGCACGACGCGCAGGGCTGACATCGTGCGACAGCGCCGCCACGGCCAGCATCAAGGCATAGCTTGCGCGCACATCAGCGGCCACCTGTTGCGCCGCAGGCTTGGGCACAATACTTAACAAGCGCACGGCGGCGGCCTGCATGAGGGCAGAGGCATTGCCTTCGCGCAGTCGCTCGTGCAAGGCCGCCGCATCAGAAAGCCCATCGGATAACTCCTTGGGCGCCTCAAGCGCAGCGGCACTGGCGGCAAGGCGTTCGAGCAGACTTTCACGTAACAACTTGAGTGGCGAAAAGCCAAGCACGAGGTTAAACGCCACCATAAAAAGCATGGGCAGAGCCGCCATCGCCCAGGCCTCACGCAGGGCAAAGGTCTGCGCATCGGCTAAAGGCGCTTGCACCACCAGCGTTAGTACAAAAGCAATAATGAGTGCCGCGACGCCGCCATTCTCACCCAACTGAGTTGCTGCGCCGATATAAAGAAACAGAGCCGAACTGATAAAAATGGCGAGCATTACATGAGCCGTCGAGCCACTGGTGAGATTGATGATCCAGACCAAAAGAGCAATCAAACCCGGTAGCAAAAGCAGAAAACCCAAGCCCGTGCCAATATTGACCAGCGCATTCGGCTTGGTGAGGTAGATGATGAGATAACAGCTAATTGCCGCTTCGGGAATTTTGTACATCATTGCCGCGCCCGTGACCAAGGCACAGAGCAAGGCGATGCGCCAGGTCAAACCTGCACGACCAGGGAAGGGTGCAAGATCGGCGAGAATCTGCCGCCAGCGTGTCGGGCAGGCTTTAGTGGCTAGAACTTGACTCACATGATTCCCCATGATGAACCATCACCACCGCAGAGGCTCCCACGCGCATTAAATCCGCAGGCGGATTGTCAAGCTCAATGCGCACGGGAAAACGCTGCGCAATACGCACCCAGTGCAAGGATTTGGGCACATACGGCAGGCCGCGCGGCAGGTTGAGCATCTCTTCGGAAATCACCCCCCAGCCGATGCTTTCTACCCGCCCTTGCAGTGAACGCGAGCGATCGGCCAAGATATACACCGTGGCGCAGTTGCCCACGGCGATTTTGTCCAGCTCGTTTTCCGGGTAGGTGGCGGTCGCAAACCAGTGCTGGTTGTCGATCAGGGTAAACATCGACTGCGCGGGCAGCACGACATTGCCTGTGGCGACATGCAAACCCACCACCAGGCCATCATGGGGGGCACGCACCTCGGTGGCGGCAAGCTCGTGCTCGGCAATGGCCACGGCCGCGCGGCGTGCATCCACCAGGGCTTGGGATGTGCCCAGCGTGGTGATCAGGGCATCGGCAGCCTCGGCTTGCAGCAAAGCCTGATTCAGACTGGTACGCGCATCATCGCGGGCGGTACGCGCCGTATCGACCTGTTGGCGGGTGACATAACCCTTGGACTCCAGCGGCAGCAGGCGAGCCAGTGTAGTTTCGGTGAGTGCAAGATTGGTGCGGGCGCGTTCAATCTGCTTGCTGGCAATGGCGGCATTCGAAGTTTCGGCGGCAATGGTGCGCGCCTGCGCATCGCGCATGGCCTCGGCCAAGGCCAGATCCGCCTTGGTTTGCTGCACTGCAAGGGCATAGGCCGTCGGGTCAAGCTTGAAGAGCAGATCGCCCTGGTTGACCTGCTGATTGTCCCGCACTGGCAGCTCCACCACCCGACCCGCCACTGTGCTGGCGACATGCACAATATCCGCCGACAACACCGCTTCGGAGGACATGGGACGGTTGGCACTTTGTTGCGCGTACCAAAATCCGGTTGCAATGGCGGCTGCGATAACCACCACTGCAATCAAGATGCCTAAGATGCTGAATTTACGGGCATAGGGCGAGGTGGTCATAAACTAGTATCCAAGCACGCTCGCTGAAATGATAAACGCCACGAAGGCGGCAAACGCAAGATACACCAGGCTGCGAAAGGGGATGCCCTCGTCAATATGCAGTTTGATCAAAACCATGCGCAGCACCAGCGTTGCCACAATGCCCAAGGCCACGGTAATGAGCCACAACGGGAAGTACGCGCCTTGAAAAGCCACCTCCGGGCTGCATCCCGCAAGGCTTGCGCCCAAAGGCAGGAGCAGTGTCTTGCGCAAAGCGTGGTGTGACATCAGGCTCAATGGGGCTGAAATGTCGCCAGGCTTAAAGCGGCCGTAGCATCGGCTGTGGTTTTATCCAACCGTGCAAAGGGCAAAATCAACGCTTGCGTCTTTGATGCCAGCTCGGAGAGATCAAAGCGCACATAGTTGAACGCATCGTAGGTGCGTAGCAAAAACTGCTTGCGCGACAAATCGGCGAGCGAGATCCAGCAAGTGAACTCGGTGGCAACGCCCGCAGCCTCGCCCAAGCCCTTGACCTCAAGATGGCTTATGCCCGCCTGCGGGAGGTCGATGGTCACGCCGCGCGGGCGGTCGAAATTATTCATAATATGCGCGAGCGTATTCATTGCAGACTCCGGCGTGTCGGCCTTTTCCGCGTAATGCGCATAAAACGCCGCGCGCACAAAGCGACCGACCGAGGTATTCGAGGCTGGCAAGCCCGAGGTTGCCACGCCCGAATCCGGCTGCGCGGCCTGATATTCACCAAATGTCGCCGTGGGTTGATCGACATTGCTCAGATAAGTGTAGTTGTCCAGGTTCGTCAGGTGCCAGTCAAAACGCGGCGCATTGGTCATGACATGCACCGGGTTGTCATACACAAACATCTCGCCGTGGTGAAACTCAATCACCAAGGACGCACCGCTGGCATCGTTGACCAGATAATGAAAGGGCGAGCGCACACCGCCAAGCAAGGGCAATGCCTCAAGACGCACAACCTGCCGACTCAAAGCGGCCTTAACCTCGGCGACCGTGACAAATTGCCCCAGCGCCCACAGCCCCAAGTCCGATGCGGTCAGTACCGGTGTTTCCTGCGGAACCTCTTTTTCAGCACCGTCAGCCAGCGGATAGGAGAGCAGGCTGAAGGTCAGACCATGCTCATTCAAACCCTCCAGCACCTTGAAATCGTGCAGGGTCAGCGGCTGCTCTGGCGTGGGCGCACGGGTAGGCATGGTGACCGCCAGCACCCCGTAACGCGTGGTGAACTCAAGCGACGCAAAAGGCGCGAGCTGCGAAGTCACGCCCTGTCCTTTGGGAAACCAAGCCACCTGGTACGGCAAATCCACGGTCAGCTCCAGTGTGCGCCCAAAATATGCGCGGCTGGTGGCATCACGATAAATCAGGGCGGTACACATGGACAAACCTCCGGGAGATTCAACGGGCATTGAAGGGTAATAAACAAAACGGGTTTAATCCTAACAGACGTTTTGTCCATTTGTTTAGGGTTAGAGGCTTAAGCATTTGGATAAATTTTTGGTTACAAGCACACCTCGCGTGTTCTATAAAAACTTTATCGCCGTTACCCTCTGCTTAAATGCTGGTGCGCAAGCTTTCAAAAAATCTACGAATGGATTTACTGTGAACCTCTCTGAAAGTTGCATGTGATACGAACACTCGCCTGCCCCTTCACCCCAACCGAGGACTGACTATGTTCAAAAAAGTGAAACTCGATGCAACCAACGCGCAAGAAAGCACATTGACTCCAACCTTTGCCGCGCGTGAGGTGGTAGAGCCGATTCCGCGTTATCAAATTCCTGAGCACGGCATGGCACCGCGCACGGCGTATCAGTTGGTGCATGACGAGCTGATGCTGGATGGGAACTCTCGCCTGAACCTTGCGACTTTTGTCACCACCTGGATGGAAGACGAAGCGCGACAGTTGATGCAGGAGAGCTTTGATAAAAACATGATCGACAAGGACGAGTATCCGCAAACCGCTGAACTGGAAATGCGCTGCGTGAACATCCTCTCGCACCTGTGGAATTCGCCCGATCACGAGGAAGCCACAGGTTGCTCCACCACCGGCTCCAGCGAGGCGGCGATGCTCGGCGGCATGGCCTTGAAATGGAATTGGCGCAAGCGTCGTCAGGCCGAGGACAAGCCTGCCGATCGCCCGAACATGGTCATGGGCGCCAACGTGCAAGTCTGCTGGGAAAAGTTCTGCCGCTACTGGGAAGTCGAGCCGCGTTTTGTGCCCTGCGAAGGCGAGCGCTTTATTCTTGACCCTGAAATTGCCGCGTCCATGTGCGACGAAAACACCATCGGCGTGGTCGCCATTATGGGCAGTACGTACGATGGCAGCTACGAGCCGGTGCAGGCCTTGAATACCGCACTGGATACACTGCAAAGCGAGAAAGGGCTGGATATTCCGATTCACGTCGATGCGGCCAGTGGCGGTTTCATTGCGCCTTTTCTGCAGCCGGAGCTGGTCTGG
>CALKWL010000048.1 GCA_938004235.1 uncultured Gammaproteobacteria bacterium | reverse complement strand
GATTGACTGACGTGACTGGAGTTCAGACGTGTGCTCTTCCGATCTGCGCACGCCGCGCAGCAATCCGGCCACCTACACCGGCCTGTTCACCCCCATTCGCGACCTGTTCGCCGGTGTTCCCGAATCGCGCGCGCGCGGCTATGGACCGGGGCGCTTCAGTTTCAACGTCAAGGGCGGGCGCTGCGAAGCCTGCGAAGGCGACGGCATGTTAAAAGTCGAAATGCACTTCCTGCCCGATGTCTACGTCGAATGCGAGGTATGCAAAGGCCAGCGCTACAACCGCGAAACGCTGGACATCCGCTACAAGGGCAAAACCATTGCCGATGTGCTGGCCATGACCATCGAGGATGCCTGCGAGTTTTTCAGCGCCGTGCCCAGCATCGCGCGCAAGCTGCAAACCTTACAGGAAGTCGGCTTGGGTTATCTGCGCCTGGGACAAAACGCGACCACGCTTTCCGGCGGCGAGGCGCAGCGGGTCAAGCTTGCCAAGGAACTGTCCAAGCGAGATACCGGACGCACCCTGTACATCCTCGACGAACCCACGACCGGGTTGCATTTTCACGACGTGGCGCAACTTCTGCGCGTGATTCATACCCTGCGCGACCACGGCAATACCGTCGTCGTCATTGAGCACAATCTGGATGTCATCAAAACCGCCGACTGGGTGATTGATTTAGGCCCGGAAGGCGGCAAAGGCGGCGGAAGAATCATTGCGCAAGGCACGCCGAGCGAGGTAGCGAGCATGGAATCGTCACATACCGGGCGATACTTGAAGCGCTTTTTCGCCTGAAGAAACGCCGACACCCAGCGCCTTCCAGCCCCCCGAAACAGGAGAATCCCTATGCTGCGCCGTATTACCGCAATTTTAAGCCTGACACTTGCCGCATCGACTCCGCTGCACGCCGCGCCGACCTTTCCTCTCCCTCTGCCCGCCAGTTACGCCGGCACGCTGCCCTGCGCCGACTGCCCCGGCATCGACACTCGCCTCAATCTTTTGCCTGACGGCCAATTTCAGTTGCGCATGACGTATCAGGAGCGCCCGGGAAGCGGCTTTGACCAGATCGGACTGTGGACAACAGAAAAAGACAAGCTGGTTCTCAAAGAAGGCGATACGGTGGTTGAACAGTTCCAAATCCAGGGCAAAACGCATGAGTTGCTCAAACTGGACATGGAGGGGCAGCCGATTCCGTCCAAGCTGAATTATGCGCTCCAGCACAAGAGTGTGTATCAGCCGATGAAACCTCGCCTCACGATGCAGGGACTTTTCAGCTATTTTGCCGACGCAGCGCGTTTCACCCCCTGCGCCACCAGACAGTCGATGCCGGTACGCATGGAAGGCGACTATCCGGCACTGGAACGTGCCTACATGGCGCAACGCAAGGAGCCGGGCATGGTGCTTCTGGCCAGCGTGGATGGGCAAATCCTGCGCCAACCGCGCATGGAAGGTGAAGGCAGTGAACAGGCGCTCAAGGTGGTGAAATTCATCGAGCTAGGCGAGGCGAGCGCCTGCCCGATCGCTGACGTGCCTGAGGATAAAACCACGTCGGCGGCTGCGCTGGAAGACCGCACATGGAACCTGATACAGCTCGGCGACATGCCCGTCAACGCCCCCAAGGATCGCCCCGGCACACACCTAGTCCTGATGAGCAAGGACAAGCGCGTAGCCGGCTCAGGCGGCTGCAACCGCATCATGGGCGGCTACACGCTGGACGGCGCCGCACTGAAATTCAGCAAAATGGCCTCGACCATGATGATGTGCGAAGAGAGCATGGACATCGAACAGCGCTTTCTCAAGGCGTTGGATCAGGTGAGCGGCTGGTCTTTGGATGCCGACGTGCTGACGCTCAAAGACGCCTCCGGGCAGGCGCTGCTCAAGCTGCGCGCAGCAACCCAACCATAATTGGGAGCCATATGCGCACGTGGGTCGCGCGATTGATGAGCGGTGTGTGAAACGAAGGTTTGGTGGACTCTTTCGCCGACAGGTCTAGAAGACAGATCGTCTTAAGTCCGACAGGCTGCTATCGCCTAAATCCATTGGTAATCGGCAAACGCCGCTCCCGCCCAAAAGCGCGCGCCGTGATTTTCACGCCGGGCGGTGCCTGGCGGCGCTTGTACTCCGCCAGATCGACCATGCGAATAATGCGGCGCACCGTGGCCTCGTCAAAACCGCGCGCCACGATCTGCTCCACGCCCTCCATACGCTCGACATAGGCTTCCAGAATGGCGTCCAACACCGGATACGGCGGCAAACTGTCCTCATCCTTCTGATCGGGGCGCAACTCGGCCGAGGGCGGACGAATCATCACCCGCTGCGGAATCACATCGCCAAGCGTGTTGCGGTACTCAGCCAGCCGGTAAACCAGCATCTTGGGCACATCCTTTAAGGGCGCAAAACCGCCCGCCATATCCCCGTACAGCGTGGCGTAACCCACCGCCATTTCGCTTTTGTTGCCCGTAGTGAGCAAGAGCTTGCCGCTGGCATTCGACAGCGCCATCAGCACCACGCCGCGTGAACGCGCTTGAAGATTCTCATCCGTCGCCCCCGTGGGCGCGCCCCCAAGCGCAGGCGTCAGCATCTGGCGGAAGCTGAGGTAGGACGGCTCGATCGGAATCACATGATGACGTACCCCCATTGCCGCGACCTGCAATAACGCATCGTCATTGCTCATATCTGAGGTATAGCGACTGGGCAGCAGCACGGCTTCGACCTGCTCTGCACCCAAGGCGTCCACAGCCAACGCCAGGGTCAAGGCGGAATCAATACCGCCGGAAAGTCCCAGCAAAGCGCCCTTAAAGCCATTTTTTTGCGCGTAGTCGCGCACCGCCAGCACCAGCGCACGATAAATGGCGACCGTTTCGTCCAGCGTTTCGCCCTGCAACGCATCAACGAGCGTCAAAGAGCCATCGACCTCCAGTTCGACGCACCCCAAGGCTTCCTCGAACATCGGCAAACGATGCACGACGGCGCCCGCAGCATCCATCACCATCGAGCCGCCATCAAACACCAGCTCATCCTGCCCGCCGACCAGATTGACGTAAATGATCGGCAAGCCGCTTTCCCCCACCCGTTCACGCAAAACCTGCTCACGGCTGCCCGGCTTGTCACACTGATAAGGCGAGGCGTTCATACTGAGCACGCACCGCGCCTCTGCGCCCTTGGCCTGATTGAGCGGGTCATCGTGCCAGATATCTTCGCAAATGCTCAACGCCAGTCCTTGATCGAATACGCTCGACTCCACCCCGGCGGTGAAATAGCGCAACTCATCGAACACACCGTCATTCGGCAAAAATTGCTTGTAGTAACGCGCTGCAATTGCACCATCGCGCAACACCAAGGCCGCGTTATAGCGCCCGTACGGCGTTTTTTCCGGCAAACCGATCACTACGCTGCTGCCGTGCGGCAGATCACGCCGCAACTGCTCAACCGCTGCCTCGACCGCTGCCATAAAATCGGGGCGTTTGACCAGATCCTCCGGCGGATAGCCGGTCAACGCCAGCTCGGGAAACACCACAACATCGGCCTGAAACTGCGCCTGCGCGCGTTGCGTCCAGTCGATAATTTTGGCGGCATTACCCGTAATATCGCCCACCGTCAGATTGATTTGCGCCAGCGCGATTCTCATGCGCGCCCCGTAATTTCAGCCATTTTCGCACCCATCAACGCAGGCGAACGCACAATGTGACACCCGGCGGCTTCCAGCGCGGCGAACTTGGCCTCCGCCGTGCCCTGCCCACCGGCCACAATCGCCCCGGCATGCCCCATGCGCTTACCGCTGGGCGCGGTCGCTCCGGCGATATAGGCCACCACCGGCTTGCTCACGCGGGTCTTGATGAACTCGGCGGCCTCCTCCTCCGCCGTGCCGCCAATCTCACCGACCATGATGATGCCCTCAGTCTGCGGATCGGCTTCAAACAGGCGCAAACAGTCGATGAAATTCATGCCATGAATCGGGTCGCCGCCAATGCCCACACAGGTGCTTTGCCCCAGCCCTGCGCCGGTGGTCTGGTGCACCGCTTCATAGGTCAAGGTGCCCGAGCGCGACACAATGCCAATGCGCCCTTTTTGGTGAATATAGCCCGGCATAATGCCGATTTTGCAGCCCTGCCCCGCCTCGCCAGGCGTCATCACGCCCGGACAGTTCGGCCCGACCAAAAACGTATCCGGATAATCCTTCAGCGCGGCCTTCACCTTGAGCATATCCAGCACCGGGATACCCTCGGTAATGCACACGATCACGCGCACCCCGGCATCCGCCGCTTCCAGAATCGCATCCGCCGCAAACGGCGCCGGCACATAAATCATGCTCGCCTCGGCGCCGGTATGTTTGACCGCGTCATGCACGGTGTCGAACACAGGCAAATCGAGATGCGTCGTGCCGCCCTTGCCCGGCGTGACCCCGCCGACCATGCGCGTGCCGTAGGCAATCGCCCCCTCGGAATGGAACGTGCCCTGCTTGCCGGTAAAGCCCTGGCAAATCACCCGCGTGTTGCCATCAATCAGAATCGCCATATCAAACTCCCTCCTTGGCAGCACGCACCGCCGCTTGCGCCGCACGGGTCAAATCGTTTTCCGCCGTAAGATTCAGGCCGGACTCGGCCAGTAAGGCCCGCCCCTGAGCTGCATTGGTACCTTCCAGTCGCACCACCAGCGGCAACTTCAGGTCAACCTCGCGCACCGCCTCCCAAACACCCCCGGCAACCCACCCGCAACCCACGCTGCCCCCCCCCAGATAGCATAA
>CALKWL010000047.1 GCA_938004235.1 uncultured Gammaproteobacteria bacterium | reverse complement strand
CCGCGATGGCTCCCACAGATCAAAGACTTACGTCTTTAATCGTGTTGGGGCATCCATGCCCCAAGCGGGAAACGCTGAATAAATCAGCGTTTCCCTAGGGATGTCTGTCCGGGCGCTATGGCTGAAGGCATGACAGTCACAGCTGAGGCGGTTTTGTCTTGCGTAAGTCTTATGATTGATTTGACCAAGGATTAACGATCTGCACCGGCAAACCCGCAAAATCGCGCACATTGCGCGTGACCAGAATCAAGTCGTGCTCCAGAGCCGTGGCAGCCAAAAGACTGTCGATCGAAGGCAAAGGGCGTTTTGCCATCGCCTGAAGGCGTCCCCAGCGATCAGCGACCGCCGCATCAATATCCAGCAAACGACCGGTAAAAAAACGCGGCACGTCGGTTTCGAGCCAATCAAGCAACGCCAACCGGCGCGTCTCGTCCGTGACACCCTCCACGCCCTTACGAATTTCACCCAGGCTCAATACGCTCAAGTACAGCGCAGAGGACGGGCGCACAGAAAACCAATCCACCACGCCGGAGTCAGGTGATTTTCGGCGCAGCTCGGAAATGACTTTGGTATCAATCAGATAGCTCATAGCTCAATGTCGCGGTCAAGGCTTTGCTCGCGCTCGAAAACCAGCCCATCCTCGCCGTAAAGCGGCGAATGACGCATGAACTCCACCAAGCTACCCTGTGATTGAGACAAACGCTCAAAGGCCTCACGCGACAGCACCACGGCGACCGATTTGCCGTGGAGCGTGATGTCCTGTGGTTGACTGCGCGCGCGCTTCACCAGCTCGGAGAGCTGCGCCTTGGCTTCCTGCATCTGCCATGTCTGCATGATTTCACCCTCAGAAATTCTGACTAGACGGGTCATAGGTTAGTGCTCGAAGGGCTGAATGCAAACAGGGTTTGATGTGAGGCTGTTTGCCACATTAGGTTGTATGATAAGCCCGTAATCAGTCTGCCCCCACTGGTTTGAATCATTGCCCAAGTTCTATGCAAAAAAGGTATACCGATGCATCAAGCCCACCGCGCCAGCATGACAAAAACACGCGTGCTTCTCAGCACAATAAAACCGCAACCCAAATGCCAGCATGGCCTGTTTACAAATCAACAGGCCGCGCCGCGCTGGCTCCTGCTCTTGAGTTTGTGCCTGAGTCCGGCGGTATTTGCCGACCCGGCTTGGAACACAACGCTACAAGAAATTAAGCAAGCCCATCAAAGCGCCATCGCCAGCGGCGAGTTGCCCAAAAGCTTTCCGCTCATCATCACCGACATTCACCCCGGCAACACGGCGGAAGCCCTGGAAACGCTGGTTTCAGGCGGCTCCAAGCTGCCGAATCAATCCTGGCAAACACTGGTGAAAGGCAGCGAAGACTATTTCCTGTGGGTTGATGTTCTGTTTGACCCGGTGGATACAGATACCTGGTTAAAAACTGGATCAGGATCAGCACAGCGCCCGCTAACCGCCGTCGAAAAGCAGACCTATCTCGAGCAACTCGCCAAATCCAAACAAAAATGGAAAAACGTCAGTGCAGATTGGCAGCTTGAAATAAAACGCGGCGAGCTGAATGAAAAGGTTTATGAAGAAACCGACGCACTGTTTGCCGCCGGGCGCAACACCATCATCCATCCCTCCCGCGAAACCTTCAGACGGCTGTTGGTCGCCAGTGCCAGCATTGCCCACCATAATAACTACGTTGGAAACCAGTACAGATCCCGGAAAAATCTGGTTTCCAATACTGCCATTCAAGCCGGTGAATATGCCATTTTGACGAATCCGAAATTCTCGGGCACCAAAATAGAGTTTGGAAATGAAATATACTCAGTTAAATATATTTTACCTGACACCCAAACCATCTCATCCAATCCATCTCTCAAAGGCCTGGAAAACATTTCCGCAGAAGCCATACTAGCCTTCAAAACAAACTTCAAATATAATATACAGACAGCTCGACTTAAAGAAGACTCAGCTCGACTTAAAGAAGACTCAGCTCGACTTAAAGAAGAAACAGCTCAAATTGAAGAAAGAATAGCTCAATCTAAAGAAAGAATAGCTCAAGATGAAGAATATATTAAGGTAGCTACCCAATTAGACGGCTTAACTCATGAAATTTTAGGGCTTATTAGTGTTTACCTAAAAACACGAGAGAAAAGCACATACAATCAAATTCAAGAAAAGATGAGTGCTGTTAATGCCCACCTGCCACGTATTCATGAAAATGCGCAAAATGTAAATGAAAAAAACAAAAGCTCATGGGTAAAAGAAATCGGTTATATACGCAATTTACAAGCCAAGGTCGATCAACTACCCAGGGGTTCGACCAAGTAGTCAACATCGAATCACACGGCGCTATGGTTTGCCGTTGGATTCGTCCGGCCTTATCCATCATGACCCGCCCAAAGGGTGCGCCACGCGCACCTTTGCCCGCATCGGTGCGCATGGCGCACCCTACGAAAATCTAAAACGGCGCGTCTGTAGCCTCAGTGCTGGTTGTCACTATTGGCGCAACACCCAACCCCTGCTGCACCAAGCCCCCAAGCGCCTTGTTCAAATCGCCGATCAGGGCGCGCAGGGTGAGGTTTTGCAGTGCCAGGGTTTGATCCATCTGCGCCATCGCATCATCGTTATCGGCTTGCTCCAGGCTTTCGATCAGGGTATCGGTGGGGCGCAGGCTGCGCAGGACGCCTTTGGCATCGAGTACAAAACTCATGCGCTCGCGCCAGATCAGGCCGAGGCGGGTGACTTGCTTGCCGGAGGCGAGGTGGCTTTTGACTTCTTCGGCGGTGAGGTCGTGCTTGCGCAGGGTGGCGGTGCCGCCTTCCTCGTCGGGGGAGCTAAGTTCGCAGGTTTGGTCCAGTTCGAAACCGTCGGGCAGTTGGCGGGTTTCCAGCCATTGGGTCATCAGGCTGGCCCAGTCGGTGTTGGTTTTCCAGCGGGTGACGGGCAGGGAGCCTACGGCTTCACGCACGGCGCTGAGCAGGGCTTCGGCGTTTTTTTCCGCCGCAGTATCGACAATCACCCAGCCGCTTTGGCTGTCGATGCTGGCAAACAGGCGGCGACGGCGCGGGATCAGGCGTGGCAGCAGGGCGTGTTCGATGCCTTCGCGCAATTCCTTCTTTTCTTTTGAGCCGGGGGTGTGGCCTTCGCGTTGCTCAAATTCGCGCATCTGGTCGGCAAGCTGGTCGCGCACGTAGCCGCCGGGCAGTTTCTTTTCTTCCTGCACAAAACGTACCGTCCACACGTCATCACAGGCATGAACGTAAGCCTGCGCCTTGTGGCCGAGCACGGGCTCGAAGCCGTGGCTGGCGAGTTCCAGCGTGTTGCATGGGCGAAAGGGCTTGGCGGCGAGCGCGCTTTCAAGGGCGTCAAAGTCAAAAGGCACGGTGGCATTCAGCGGGTAGAGAGCGAGTGAGCGAAACCACATGGCGGTATTGTCATATTTATTTGCAAGGGCGGCGATTATCAGTGCCGGGGGCGGGTGGTGCAAACGTGGGGTTAAGAAATTTTTAGCCACAGAGGACGCAGAGGGCGCAGAGTTTTTCGAGGCGTCGGCATGCCGTCGCCATCTTGTTTTCCATGCGCCTGCGCCTATGCCGTGTTTTTTCACCTCCGTGTGCTCTGTGCTCTCTGTGGCTCAATTAACGACTTATACTTACGCCCACTTTTTCCATCTGTGAGTCACGCCGCATGAGTACCTCCGTTCACACCACCCGCCTTGTGGATTATCAGCCGCCTGCATGGCGCATCCCGCAGATTGAGCTGACATTCGAGCTTGACCCTGATGCAAGCCATGTTCATGCCGTCATGCAGTTCGAGCGTGTGGGGCAGGACGAGCAGGCGCTGGAGCTTCAGGGTGAGTGTCTGGAGTTGGTGCGCATTGCGCTGGATGGTGTGCCGCTTGCGGAGGGTGAATACACGCTGCACGAGGCGGGCTTGACCCTGCATAACCCTCCGGCGCGTTTTACCCTGAATCTGAGCACGCGCATTCAGCCTGTCGCCAATACCACGGGTATGGGCTTGTACCTGTCCAAGGGGATTTTGGTCACGCAATGCGAGTCGGAAGGTTTCCGCCGCATGATGTACAGCCTGGATCGTCCGGATGTGCTGTCGGTGTACACCACGCATTTGCTGGCGGATAAGGCGCGTTATCCGGTGCTGCTCTCCAATGGCAATTTCGTCAGTGAAAAAGCGTTGGATGACGGGCGCACGCAGGCAACCTGGCATGATCCTTTCCCCAAGCCGACGTATTTGTTTGCGCTGGTGGCGGGTGAGTTGAGCGTGCTGCGTGAAGCGTTCACGACGATGAGTGGTAAACCGGTGGCGCTGGAAATTTACGCCGAGCCGCGCAATGTGGACAAACTCGCCCATGCCATGCAGTCGATTCATAAAGCCATGCGCTGGGACGAGGAGACCTATGGTCGTGAGTATGATTTGGAGCGTTTCATGGTCGTGGCGGTGGAAGATTTCAATGCCGGGGCGATGGAAAACAAGGGCTTGAATATTTTTAATGCCAGTTATGTGCTGGCGCGCCCGGAAGTGGCCACTGACCTCGATTACGAGGGTATCGAAAGCGTGATTGCACACGAGTATTTTCATAACTGGTCCGGGGATCGAGTGACCTGCCGTGACTGGTTCCAGCTTTCGCTGAAAGAAGGTTTTACCGTGTTCCGCGATCAGGAGTTTTCGGCGGACATGGGCGCGCGCGCGACACAGCGTATCGAGGATGTGAACGGCCTGCGCACCTGGCAGTTTGCTGAAGATGCCGGCCCGCTGGCGCATCCGGTGCAGCCTGCGGAATATCAGGCGATCAGCAATTTCTACACCAGCACGGTGTACAACAAGGGCGCGGAAGTGGTGCGCATGTTGAAGAATCTGCTCGGTTGGCCGACGTTCCGCCATGGCAGTGATTTGTATTTTGACCGCCACGATGGTCAGGCGGTGACCATCGAGGAGTTCGTGCGCGCCATGGAAGATGCGTCCGGGCGCGACTTGAGCCAGTTCCGCCGCTGGTATGTGCAGGCGGGTACGCCGCGCATTGAAGCCTCGGGCGCATACGATGCCGCCTTGCAGCGTTACAGCCTGCGCTTGCGTCAGTCCACACCGCCCACGCCTGGCCAGCCGGTCAAGTTGCCCGTGGTGATTCCGCTGGACATGGCCTTGCTGGCATCCAATGGGACGGAGATGGCCGCGCAAGTTCTGGAGCTCAATCAGGAGGAGCAGGTGTTTGTTTTTGAAGGCATAGGCGAGAAGCCGGTGCCTTCTCTGCTGCGCGGTTTTTCGGCACCGGTGCGGCTTGAATTTGCTTACAGCGATGCCGAGCTGGCGTTTTTGATGGCGCACGATGGCGACGACTTTAATCGTTGGGAGGCCGGGCAGCGTTTGATGACCACGGTGCTGTTGCGTCTGGTGGCAGATGTGCAGGCCGAGAACGAGCTTGTGCTGGATGAGGGGCTAAGCACGGCATTTGGTCATGCGCTGCATGACAAAACCCTGAGTGCGCGCATGAAGGCGGATCTGTTGACCGTGCCCAGCGAGGCATGGCTGGCGGAGCAGATGCAGGAGGTTGATCCGCAGGCGATTCACGATGCGCGCCGCTTTTTGCGTGGCGCCCTGGCGGACGCCTGGGAGGAAAGCTTGTTGGCGGTGTACAGCAGCCAGCAGGAGAGTGGCGAGTACCAGGTGACCTCAACGGCCATCGGCGCGCGTCGCCTGAAAAACCTCTGCTTGGGCTTTTTGATGACGCTAGATCGGAAGAGCACACGTCTGAACTCCAGTCACGTCAGTCAATCT
>CALKWL010000046.1 GCA_938004235.1 uncultured Gammaproteobacteria bacterium | reverse complement strand
TATCACCCTGACTTGACCCCGAGTCTTCTGTCTCATATGTATTGAACCCATTCAACGCATTGACGCACCGGATTTTGCATGATATTATTTCTTCCTTGACGCCCCCATCGTCTAGTGGCCCAGGACGCGGCCCTCTCAAGGCCAAAACCAGGATTCGAATTCCTGTGGGGGCACTTTTTATTTAACCGGAGTTTCCGTGAACCAAGTTGAACACCAATATAGCATTGCCTACCCGCGTTTTCAGGTCAGACGCGCACTCCTGCGTTTTTTGACCCGAGGGTTGCTGCGCTTATTGACCCGCACAAAAATTGAAGGGCTCGAGAACATCCCCCGGGAAGGTCCAGTTATCCTGGCTGGGAATCACGTTGCTGTGCTTGAGGCAGTCCTGATGACCGTCATGCCAAAGCGGCTGGTGGAGCCTATTGGTGCGGGCGACATGCCCTTTGAAGAAATTTTCGACAAGATTGTGGCCTACTATGGATATATTCCTATTAACAGGGGCAACCTTGATCGTAAGGGCATGAACCAGGCGCTTGATGTTCTCAGGCAGGGTGGTGTAGCAGGCATTTTCCCGGAGGGCGGGGTGTGGGCACCGGGCAAGATGCACCCTCAGATTGGTGTGGCGTTGCTCAGTCAGCGCACTGGCGCGCAGGTAGTACCAATTGGATTCAGCGGAATGCAGGGATCCCTGAAGTACGCGCTGCAGTTGAAGCGCCCAAAACTCCTGATGAAAATTGGCGAAGCTATCCCAGCCTTGGAGTCGCCAGACAGGGGCGTTGACAAAGACCATTTGTTGGCTTACTCACAGCAGGTGCTTGACGCGATCTATGACTTGATCTTACAGGAAGAAAAGGATCTTCTGCCCCTTGAGCAATGTCATAAGCTCTCATTGGAAATTGAGGGTGAGGGCACTCAGAACATGCCCTGGGGGCCAGCATTCGCGCACTTTTTGCACTCGCCGATGTTGCTGGATAGCTTTACGATTAATCTCAAGTTGCCGATTTGGGCTTTGTATGGGCAGAAAGAAACAGTGAATACAACCGCCATGCAAGCGGCTTTGACCATGCTGGCGGATTATCTCAAGATCAACCCGGCTTTTTTTACGTACCGCTTTGGAATGCAAGAGGGAAATCAGGTGACGGTAGCGATTCATGATCTGCAATCCTTGCTGGAGCAGGCAAAAAATTCGGGCAAGCTTGTTCGGATTAACACCAGTGAAGTTGTTGCTTACAAAGATGGACGGGTCGAAACGAGCGAAAAGCATTTCGTAATCGAGCCGG
>CALKWL010000045.1 GCA_938004235.1 uncultured Gammaproteobacteria bacterium | reverse complement strand
GATTGACTGACGTGACTGGAGTTCAGACGTGTGCTCTTCCGATCTTGGCATCCATCAAATGAGTACGCCCAGTTTTGACGACCTTCTCCCATTCCGACGCACGGCGATCAATGCTTGTGCGCAAATGAGTGATGCTCGGAAGAAGTTTTTCGCTTATTTCAAGGCTGGCGCTTAAATGAATCGCTGTTGGAATCACATCATTTGAGCTTTGCCCCATATTGACGTGATCGTTGGCATGAACATCAACCCCATGCGCACTTGCAAGACGGGCAATCACTTCATTCGCATTCATATTGCTTGAAGTACCTGAGCCCGTTTGAAAGACATCCACAGGAAAATGCCGATCAAATCCACCTTCGGCAACTTCAAGCGCATAACGCACAATCGCATCGGCGCGCGTGCTGTCAAGTAAACCAAGATCATGGTTAGCCTTGGCGCACGCAGCCTTGATAAGCCCCAAAGCCCGGATAAACGCACGCGGCATTGGCCGCATTCCAATGCAAAAATTTTCTACCGCGCGTTGCGTTTGTGCGCCCCAAAGCGCCTCGACGGGAACATGAAGCTCCCCCATGCTATCCCGCTCAACCCGAAACTTGACAGAATCATCACTAATCATGGCTTAACGTACAATCCCGCGCTGACTCGCGCGAATAAAATCAATGAACTGACGAACTTCAGGGCATGTCGCAGCCATTTCATCGGCCTCGTCCCAGTTTTCCTTGGTCGGGCGGTTTCTCACCAAAAGCTTGAACACACGATGCAATTCACGGATAGACTCCTCAGAGAAATTCCTGCGCTTCAAACCATGTTTATTAATGCCGATTGGGCGTGCCCGGGCGCCGTCAACCATGACATACGGTGGAATATCCTGAGTTATCTTGGTGAATCCGCCCGCAAAACTATGGGCACCAATACGACAAAACTGATGTACAACGGAGAAACCACTCAAAATCGCCCAGTCATCAACAATCGTATGTCCTGCAAGCGAAGCTGCGTTTGCCATAATCACATGACTTCCAATCTGGCAGTCATGCGCAATATGTACAGTCGCCATGAAAAGATTGTCATTACCGATCGAGGTTACACCATCACCCTGAGCCGTTCCCCGATGAATCGTACAGTTCTCACGTATCGTATTTCTGTCACCGATCTCAAGACGAGTTGGTTCACCCGCATATTTCAAATCTTGAGGGCATTCACCCACGGATGCAAACTGGAAAACTTTATTATCTGATCCAAGTCGAGTCTTACCATTGATAACAACATGAGATCCGACCCAAGTCCGATCACCAATCTCAACCTCAGAGCCGATGACTGAAAACGGACCGACAGAAACCCCCTCGCCCAACCTAGCTGTCGGGTGAATGATTGCGCGTTCATCAATCATGCCGTTACATCCTTGGCGATACATTTGATCGTGGCCGTGGCAGCAAGCTCATCACCTACCCGTGCTTCACACTCAAAAATACCCAAATTACGCACAAGACGCTTTTGTTTGACATGCAAGGTCAATTGATCGCCTGGCTCAACCATGCGTCGGAATGTGACATTATCCAGACCGACAAGCATATACAAGGTATTATCGTTTGGCTTATCCCCAAGACTGGCGAAAGCAAGTATCCCTGTTGCCTGAGCCAATGCCTCAGTAACTAAAACTCCAGGCATAACGGGACGAATTGGAAAATGTCCCTGAAAATAGTTTTCATTAAACGTGACATTTTTCAACGCGACCAGATAGTCATTAGGTTCCCAGTCAATCACCCTGTCGATCAACAAAAACGGGTAACGGTGAGGCAAATGACGCATAACGTCCTGGATGTTAATAATACGACTCATGCATCAATCCTCAGATACTTCTTCAAAACCAATGTGACGCTCAAGTCGAGCCAGTCGACGCGCCATAGAATCCAATGACTTGAACCGTGCGGCATTACGCCGCCACTGTCTATTACCATCCAAAGGCGTGCCCGACGAGTATACCCCCGCCGCGTGAATAGACTTGGTGACCATAGACATGCCCGTAACATGCACGCCATCGGCAAGCTCAAGATGCCCGGCCAAACCGACGCCGCCTGCAAGAAGGCAATGCGCACCAACAACAGAACTGCCGGCCAGTCCGGCACAACCGGCTATCGCGGAATGCTTGCCCACAACGACATTGTGGGCAACCTGAACCAAGTTATCGATTTTAACGCCATCCATAATCTGCGTATCACCGAGCGTCCCTCGATCAACGGTCGTATTGGCTCCAATATCGACATCATCGCCGATGATGACGCGCCCCAAGTGAGGGACATGCACCCACACCCCTTTATCGTGAACCAGACCAAAACCTTCGGAACCAATAACAGCCCCGGACAAAATACGACATCGCGCACCGATGATAACGTCATTCATTACAGTAACGCGCGGAAACAAAACAGTTTAGATCGGAAGAGCGTCGTGTAGGGAAAGAGTGTAGATCTCAGTGGTTGGCGGATCAATAAGAAAAACA
>CALKWL010000044.1 GCA_938004235.1 uncultured Gammaproteobacteria bacterium | reverse complement strand
CCACCGAGATCTACACTCTTTCCCTACACGACGCTCTTCCGATCTCAGGGCGGCAGCACGATTACCCAGCAGCTTGCCAAGAATTTTTTTCTGAGCCACGAACGCACCTATGTGCGCAAGCTCAATGAGCTGATTATGGCGCTGCTGCTTGAATGGCATTACAGCAAGGAAGAGATTCTTGAAGCGTACTTGAATGAGGTCTGGCTTGGCCAAGACGGCAGCCGGGCGATTCATGGGTTCGGCTTGGCCAGCGAATTCTATTTTGGCCGCCCGATTGCCGAGCTGACGCCGGAACAGGCGGCAACCCTGGTCGGTATGGTCAAGGGGGCGAGCTACTACAATCCGCGCCGCAGTCCGCAACGCACGCTGGAGAGGCGCAATGTGGTGCTGGGGGTCATGGCGCAGCAAGGCTTGCTTAAGCCGGAGCAGCTTGAGCTGTGGCGTGCGCGCCCGCTGGGCGTCACCGAGCAAGGCAACGCGGGACAAGGCTTGTATCCGGCCTTTTTGCAGCTTGTCAGTCAACAGCTTCGGCGTGAATACGACGAAAAAGCCTTAAGCACCCTGGGGCTGAAAATTTACACCACGTTGGATCCCGAAGCGCAGATGCAGGTGGAGAAAGCTGTCGCGGAACAGCTGCCTGTGCTTGAAAAATCACGCAAATTGCCCGTGGATAGCCTGCAAGCCGCCGCCGTGGTCACCGAGCCGGTCTCGGGTGAGATTCTGGCCATTGTGGGGGATCGCAATGCGCGTTTTGCCGGTTTCAATCGTGCGCTGGATGCGCGCCGTCCGATAGGCTCGCTGATTAAACCGGCGATTTATCTCGCCGCGCTGGAAAAACCGGCGCAATACACCTTGAGTACTCTGATTGCTGATGAGCCGCTGACCCTTGAGCAGCCAGGCAGCCCGCCATGGTCGCCGCAAAATTACGACCACCGCTTCCGTGGCGATGTGCCGTTGTACAAGGCGCTGGCGAATTCGCTCAACCTGCCCGCAGTGCGTGTGGGTATGGATCTGGGGGTGCAGGAGGTTGCGGCGACTGTCGAGCGGCTGGGTGGACATGCGCCGGACAAGCCGACGCCAGCCATGCTGCTGGGCGCGCTGGATATGGCGCCGCTTGAGGTGACCCAGATGATGCAAACCCTGGCGGCAGGCGGTTTCCGCACGCCTTTACGTGCGATTCGCGCCGTCCTGGATGCCGATGGCAAACCCTTGGCGCGCTATGTGTTGACCGTGCGCCAGGATGCGCAACCGCAGCCGGTGTTTTTACTGACCCATGCCATGCAGGCCACGGTGCGTGAAGGTACGGCGGCGGCGCTAGGACGTGCCTTGCCCGCGCTGCGTCTGGCGGGTAAAACCGGCACGACCAATGATATGCGCGATAGCTGGTTCGCGGGCTTTTCCGCCGACAGGCTGATGGTGGTGTGGGTGGGACGTGATGACAATCAGCCCGCCAAACTGACCGGCGGCAGCGGCGCCTTGCCAATCTTTACCCAGGTGATGCGCGCTTTGCCGCAACAGCCGCGTCCGCTCGAAGCGCCGCCTGGGATCGAATGGGTGACCACAGATTTGAGCACCGGGCGGCGCGCCACGGCGGCTTGCCCCGGCGCGGTGGATTTGCCGTATATTGAAGGCAGTGCACCCATGGAGTGGAGCGGTTGCGGGGAGCTTGTGCCTGACGGCTTTCTTGAGCCGCAAGGAGGGAGTGGGGCAGGTGCGGATGCGGGCAGCAACGAGGAGTCGCTCGTGGATTGGCTCAATAAACTCATTCCCTGACCGGCTGCTGAAACAAATATTTCAGCAGCCTGGTAAGGTTTTATTGAAAATATGACGGTATATTAATGAAAAATAATCGTTTTTTGTTTGTTCTTATGGCTGGAGGACTGCTTTCAGCGTGTTCAACCACCCCGGCGCCATCCATTTACAAGGGCGGGCAGGCGGTCAAGCCTGTCCCAAAAGTTGATGAAAGTGCGCCGGTCGTCCGTTCATTGTCGTCTTCCGGCCTGAAGGAAACGCCGCTGGAGGCCAAACCACTGCCCGCCAAGCCCCTGAACAGTTACGCACCAGGTGCGCTGGCTCCGACAGCGCCAATGACTCCAGGGGTGGATTACGCCCAATCAGCAACCAGGCTTGCCGGGGCGCAGGTCGATGCGGGGGTTGCCGCGGGCTCGCAGCAAGTGAACAAGGCGACGAGCTCGGCGACAGCTCAGGTTAATGCGGCTACGGCGATGACCACCGCCAAGGTCAACACCAGCGCGGCACAGGCGAATCAGCTTGCGGCAACGGGCAAGCAAGCTGTTGACAACGTCTCGCTTCCCGCCGCAAGCCTGACGGGAAGTCCGGCGGCGCGCGAGCTGGCGACCAGCGCCAGTGCGGCGATGGCGCGCGGTGATTTGACAGGTTCGGCGGCGACTTTGGAGCGCGCACTGCGTATTGAGCCGAACAATGCCGGCTTGTGGTCGCGCCTGGCTGAAGTGCGTTTGCTCCAGGGCGATACCGCCCAGGCCGAACAACTGGCGCTTAAGGCGAATGGTCTGGCAGGTACGGATGCGGCACTGCGCAGCCGCAATGACATGATTGTTTCACTGGCACGCGGGCGTTGATTGAGTCCGATGCGCACGCCTGCTGAGTTGTTGGGGGCTGACGGCCCGTTTGCGGAGCAAAACCCTCGCTTTGCTGTGCGTGAATCGCAGGGGCGCATGGCCGATGCGGTCGGCGCGGCGCTGGACGAAGGTTCAACATTGGTGGTTGAGGCTGGAACAGGGGTGGGCAAAACGTTTGCCTATCTGGTGCCTGCCATGCTGCACCCTGGCAAAGTGATGATTGCCACAGCCACCAAGCATTTGCAGGATCAGCTGTTTCTCAAGGATCTGCCCCGGGTCAAGGCCATCCTTGGCGCCAGCCGCGATGTGGCCTTGCTCAAGGGTCGCTCGAATTATCTGTGTCGCTACCGTTTGCTGGGCGCAAAAACCGAGGAGTTCATTCGCTCGGGCGAGTTGCGCGAGCAGTTGCGCATCGTGGAACAATGGACGTTGCGCAGCAAGAGCGGTGACCTGGCGGAGTGTGAGGGCGTCCCTGAAGGCTCGATGATCTGGGGGATGGTGACTTCGACCACGGATAACTGTCTTGGCAGCGAGTGCCCGAGTTTTCAGGACTGCTTCGTGTTTGAAGCGCGTCGTCGGGCGCAGGAAGCGGATCTGGTGGTGATTAACCATCATCTGTTCTGTGCGGATGCCGCCCTGCGCGACGAAGGCTTTGGCGAGTTCCTGCCCGATGCCGACGCGCTGATTTTTGACGAGGCGCATCAGCTGCCGGAAATTGCCAGCGCCTTTGCCGGTGAGTCATTGACCTCGCGCCAGATGCTTGATCTGTCGCGCGATGCGATCAACGAGCAGTTGCGCGATGCGCCCGACATGGCCGCACTGCGTGATCTGGCGGCAGCATTGAAAAAATCCAGTGACGATTTCCGTCTGGCATTTGAGTTGCGTCCGTCACGGGATGCCTGGAGTGCGGTGCGCGAACACAAGCCGCTAACAGAAGCCCTCAACGCCCTGGAGCGCGCCTTGCGCGAACTGAATGAAGGTTTGATCCTGGCCGCGCCGCGCGGCAAAGGTCTGGAAAATGCGCAAAAGCGTGCGGAAGCCGCGCTTGCACTGCTCGCACGCTTCAGCCAAGCCGAAAACACGGAAGAAGTCCTGTGGTATGAGCTTAACGGGCGCGGCTATGCCCTGCATGTCACCCCGGTGGATGCGGCCAGCGCTTTGGCGCGCGCGCTGCATGGACGCCAACGCGCGCTGGTGTTTACTTCGGCTACGCTTACGGCGCAGAAACGCTTTGAGTTTTTTACCCGGCGGGTGGGATTAAGCGCAGAGACGCCTAGTTTGTGTCTGGATAGTCCGTTTGATTATCCAAACAAAGCCTTGCTCTACCATCCCCTGGATATGCCCGATCCGAATAGCGTGCAATTCACCAAGGCCGTGGTCGAAGCCGCCTTGCCGGTGCTTGAGGCCAGCCAGGGGCGCGCCTTTATGCTGTTCACCAGTCATCGCGCACTCAAGGAGGCGGAAGGCTTGTTGCGTCATCAGCTTACTCACCCCTTGCTGGTGCAGGGCGAGATGCCGCGTCATGCCCTGGTCGAGCGCTTTCGCGAGCTTGGCAACGCGGTTCTGTTGGGTACGCAAAGCTTCTGGGAGGGCGTGGATGTGCAGGGTGAAGCCTTGTCCCTGGTGATTATCGACAAATTGCCCTTTGCCACGCCGGGCGATCCGGTGCTCAAGGCGCGCATGGACGCCATGCGTCAGCAGGGGCTGGAGCCGTTTGTGCATTACCAGTTGCCACAGGCGATTTTGACCCTGAAACAGGGGGCGGGGCGGCTAATCCGTGGTGAGGATGATCGTGGGGTGTTGATGTTGTGCGATCCACGCATTCGCAGCAAACCCTACGGCAAGCAATTCATTGACAGCTTGCCGCCCATGCGGCGTACTCAGTCCCTGGAGCAGGTGCGCCGATTTTTTGCAGCATGATGAAAAGGGCGCTCTTGGCCTATTCGATTCGCGAGCAAGGGGCTCTCAGACTGTTTTTCAACAGCCCTGAACTATCGAACCCATTGAAAAATACAAACAGACAAGGCGCGGAATTGGGCTAAAGTCACAGTACGGGGTTTTTCAAGGAAATGCTGAAGTATGAGCATTTTCTGTCCGGGGTATGGATGCCCCGGCGCAAACAAGGGCGCTAAGGCCTTGATTTGCGTTGCGGCGGCTGGCGCGAAGTGAGTTCGCGCCAGCCAAGCTTAAAAAACCCCAGGATGGTTTTTTAAGCATTGACTCGGGGGAAAAATATCATGGCGAAGAAGAAATCTGAGGTTGCAGCAATCAACATCGGCCTGGATGACGCACAGCGCGAGGCAATTGGCGCGGGTCTGTCGAGTTTGTTGGCCGACAGTTACTCCCTGTTTTTGATGACGCACAACTTCCACTGGAACGTGGTCGGGCCGCAGTTCAGAAGCCTGCATATCATGTTCGAGGAGCAGTACACCGAACTGTTTACCGGAGTGGATGAAATCGCTGAGCGCATCCGTTCACTGGGGTTGTTGGCGCCGGGGACGTTCAAAAAGTTTGAATCCCTGGCTTCATTCAGCATTCCGGAAGAGGTTATGAGCGCCAGCGAAATGCTGGTTGCCTTGGTGCAAGCGCAGGAAGCCGTGGTGCGTACTGCACGCGGAGTGCTGCCGGTGGCCGATGAGGCCAACGATCAGCCGACGCTGGATTTGCTGACCCGTCGCATGGAAATCCATGAAAAAAATGCGTGGATGCTGCGAGCAATGACACAGGGGTAAATCCTGAAGGCGCGAGGAGTACCTTACAGGTAAAACGTTTCCGCCTGTAGTTAACTCCGGCGCTTAAGGCCTAAGGCCGGGGGCTAGTACGTCGGTAGTGGTCGCGTGGAGCCTCCACCAAAGAAAAAGCACTTAGATGTTTCCATCTAAGTGCTTGATTTTATTGGTCGGGACGACAGGATTTGAACCTGCTACCACTAGTCCCCCAGTTTGGTTTTTACCCGTTTCATCCGCTTTCAGCTTGTTTCGTCAATTTTGTAACTCATTGTATTTTATCACTTATCTGTTTCACCTTGTTTCATGTAAAATCAGCCTAGCGCGCGCCGGTGGGTTACGGTGTGGGTTACGGTAAACGCAAGAATCAAGCGGGGATTAGTGGTAGCAAAATGAAGCTGACGGTCAAACAAATTGAAGCGACCAAACCGGGCGACAAGGAGCTTGTCCTGCTGGACGGTGACGGTCTGCAACTGCGCATCTACCCCAGCGGCAAACGTGTCTGGCAATTCCGCTACAGGTTCGGCGATGCCCGCCGGGTTATGGCGTTTGGGAGCTACGAGCACGTCACACTGAAAGAAGCGCGCGCCAAGGGCGCCAGTGCCCGCAAGCTCCTTGATGGCGGTATCTGCCCGCTGACCCATGCCAAAGCCGAGGCCGAAGCGCAGGTGCGCCAAGCCGAGGCCGCACGCCGGGAGCAGGAGAGCATCAAACTGTTTGCGCAGACTGTTGAAGATTGGCTGACGCTGGACTTGTCCAGGCGCAAGGATGGCGGTATCGAAGCGCGTCGCATGTTCGCCAAAGACGTGCTGCCCCACATTGGGGATAAGGCCGTGCGCGACGTCACCAAAGCCGACGTGCTGGGAATCATCGATCGCGTGAGGATGCGCGGTTCCGTGGTACAGGCCAATCACACCTTCAGTCACATGCGCCAATTCTTTAACTGGTGCCTGCGCCGGGACATCATCGAAAAAAGCCCGCTATTCGGACTGAGCAAGGAGAAGGACGCGGGCGGTATCCAGCCGGAACGTGAGCGCGTGCTGTCCGTGGACGAGATCAAGCAGCTACGCGACCAACTCCCTGCCGCCAAGATGGAGCGCACCAGCGAGCTGGCAATCTTGATTCAGCTATCCACCATCG
>CALKWL010000043.1 GCA_938004235.1 uncultured Gammaproteobacteria bacterium | reverse complement strand
GACCAGATCGGCGGGGATGAAAGACCCCTCTCCCCTGGTGGGAGAGGGTTGGGGAGAGGGGGGAGGCAGGTTTGAGCTTGTCGCCACATTCAACGCTCGCTCACCCTCTCCCCAACCCTCCCCCGTCAAGGGGGAGGGGGTAAATCCAAGGCGCACGCCTTGCACCCGCGTCTTCCCATCCAGAGCCTCAGTACGCGCATTCATCACAAAGCGAATCCCGCGCGCCTCCAGTGCTGCTTGCAACATGCGCCCCGCCGTTGCATCAAGCTGCTTGTCCATAATCCAGTCATTGCGATGCACCACGGTCACGTCCATGCCGCGCCGATTCAAGGCATCGGCGGCTTCAAGACCCAGGATGCCGCCGCCGATCACCACGGCATGACGATGATTGCGCGCCGCATCCAGCATGGTTTCCACATCGTCCAGATCGCGGAAGCCCATGACCCCGGGCAGATCAATACCGGGCAATGCAGGCATGAATGGAGCGGAACCGGTGGCCAGCACCAGCCGGTCAAAGGGCAGGCTCAGGCCGCTGTCGGTGTGCACCTGCCTTGCGCTGCGGTCAATGGCCGTGACCGTCACGCCCGCATGCAGGGTGATGCCATTGGCCTCGTACCAGTCGCGGTCATGCAGCAGGGTATCGGCGAAGGCTTTCTCCCCCGCCAGTACCGGCGAGAGCAGGATGCGGTTGTAATTGCCGCGTGGTTCGCTGCCGATCACGCTAATGGCGTAGGCGTCGGGAGCCAGGCGCAGCAGGTTTTCTACCATGCGCATTCCCGCCATTCCGTTGCCAATGACCACCAGTTGCCGCTTTTTCATGGCGAATTCCTACGCCGCCGTCTTGTGGTGCTTTTCGTAGAGGAACGTGAGCACCTCATGGCGGTAGTGGTTGTAGGCGGCATCATCGGCCAGTTGCAGACGCTCGCGCGGGCGCGGCAGATCGACATGCAGAATCTCGCCCACGGTGGCCGAAGGGCCGTTGGTCATCATCACAATGCGGTCGGAAAGCAGCACGGCTTCATCCACATCGTGCGTGACCATGATGACCGTGCTTTGCGTGGCGGCGCAGATGCTCATCAGCTCGTCCTGCAAATGGGCGCGGGTCAGCGCATCCAGCGCACCGAAAGGTTCGTCCATCAGCAAGGCCTTTGGCTCCATGGCCAGTGCGCGTGCAATACCGACGCGCTGCTTCATGCCGCCGGAGATTTCGCCAGGAAGTTTGTCCTTGGCATGGGTCAGGTGCACCAACTCAAGGGCAGCGAGGGCACGTTCAAGCATTTGTGTCTTGCTTTCGCTCTTGCCAAACACCTGCTCAACGGCCAGTAATACGTTCTCGGTGCAGGTTAGCCAAGGCAACAGCGAGTGGTTTTGGAATACCACCGCACGGTCGGGGCCGGGGCCTTTGATCTCGCGTCCGGCGCAAAGCAAGGTGCCTGCGGTGGCATCCAGTAGCCCGGCGACCAGGTTGAGTACGGTGGATTTGCCGCAGCCCGAGTGACCGATAATGCTGACAAACTCACCTTTTTGGATGTGCAGATCAACATCACGCAAGGCAATAAATGGCCCTCGCTTGGTGTTGAATTGCATACCGACGTTGTCGAGTTGAATGTAGGCGTTCATGGGTGTAGGTCTCAGAGTTAGCGTGCGTCGTAATCGAAGCGCTTGGCGAGCTGGGTGAGGAGTACCTCCAGCAGCAGGCCGATAATGCCGACCACGAAGATGGCAATGATGATGTGTGCAACGTCCAGGTTGTTCCATTCGTCCCAGATCCAGAAGCCGATGCCAATGCCGCCGGTAAGCATTTCTGCAGCGACAATCACCAGCCAGGCCACGCCGATGGCAAGACGCACGCCGGTCATGACATAGGGCAGGGTTGCGGGCAGCAGGATGCGGGTGACGATCTTCCATTCGGACAGGTTGAGCACGCGGGCGACGGTCATGTAGTCCTGCGGCACACGGGTTACGCCGGCCGCGGTGTTGATAATCATCGGCCAGATGCTGGAGATGAAAATCACCCAGATCGCCGCAGGTTCAGCTTTTTGCAGCACCAGCAGGCCGATCGGCAACCAGGCCAGCGGTGACACCGGGCGCAGCAGGCTGATGATCGGCGCCAGCATGTCATTGAAGAAGCGGAAGCGGCCGATGATGAAGCCGAGCGGGATGCCGATCAGCGCCGCCAGGCCAAAGCCGATGGCGACACGTTCCAGCGAGGCCAGAATGTTCCAGCCAATGCCCATGTCGTTCGGGCCTTTGTTGTAGAACGGGTCGGAAAACAGCTCGACCGCCGAGACGAAGGTCGCGCCCGGCGTGGGGATGGTGGGGGTGCTGGCCGAGACCAGTGCCCACAGTAAAATGAATAGGCCAAGGCCAATGATCGGCGGCACGATGCCGAGGGCAATCGCCTTGGCGCGTTCCGCAGAGGGGTTGAGCGTGCTCATGGTGGTGAATCCTTGGGGATGTGGGGTGGAGGCAGTTTTTTTGCCACAGAGATCACAGAGGGGGCAGAGCTTGAGGTGATCGGGTAGAGTTCAAAGTGAAGAAAGAGCCGGGTTTTGGCTCCCTCGCCCCTCGCGGGAGAGGGTTGGGGAGAGGGGGCTACAGCCTCGCACACGGCACAGATAGTGCCCGCGTCAACACCCTCTCCCCAGCCCTCCCCCATCAAGGGGGAGGGGGTAAACCTCACTCGGTGCACTCTGTGTCCTCTGTGGCTATTTTTATGCGCGCTTTAAGCCTTGATTGCGAAGCTATCCGCATAAGCCTTCGGGTCGCTGCCATCCCAGACCTTGCCGTCGAACAGGGTCGAGCTGCGCATGGCGCTGGACGGGATATTCATCTTGAGCTGGCTGGCGGCTTCCTTGTACAGATCGATCTGGTTGGTCTGCTTGGCCACGGCCAGATAGTCCGGATGCTCCTTGAGCAGACCCCAGCGCTTGTGCTGGGTGGAGAACCACATGCCATCCGACAGGTAGGGGAAGCTGGCCGCGCCGTCATTGAAGAACTTCATGTAGTTCGGATCCTGCCAGGTCTTGCCCAGGCCGTTGTCGTATTTGCCCATCATGCGGCCTTCGATCACATCGACAGCGGTATTGACGTAGGACTTGTCGGCAATCACACGGGCGACCTCGGGGCGGTTGTCCATGACGTCGATATAGCGCGAGGCTTCCAGTACGGCCATGGTCAGGGCGCGCGCCGCGTTCGGGTTCTGCTTGACGAAATCGGCGGTGCAGCCGAGCACCTTCTCCGGGTGATCCTTCCAGATGCCTTGGGTGGTTTCGGCGGTGAAGCCGATCTTGTCCATGATGGCGCGCGCGTTCCACGGCTCGCCCACACAGAAGCCGTCCATGTTGCCGATGCGCATGTTGGCGACCATTTGGGGAGGCGGCACGGTGATGTTCTTCACATCCTTGAACGGGTCGATGCCGTAATTGGCCAGCCAATAGTACAGCCACATGGCGTGGGTGCCGGTGGGGAAAGTTTGCGCGAAGGTGTATTCGCGCGGCTCGGCCTTGACCAGCTTGGAGAGCCCGGCACCGTCGGTCACGCCCTTGTCGCGCAACTGGTTGGAAAGTGAAATGGCCTGGCCATTGTTGTTAATGGTCATCAGCACGGCCATGTCTTTTTTGGTACCGCCAATGCCGAGTTGCACGCCGTACACCAGACCGTAGAGCACATGCGCGGCATCCAGTTCGCCGTTGACCAGCTTGTCGCGTACCGCAGCCCATGAGGCTTCCTTGGACGGGATAATCTTGACGCCATATTTCTTGTCGAACTCCTTGACTGAAGCCATGACTACGCTGGCGCAGTCGGTCAGTGGAATAAAACCGACTTTCAACTCGGTTTTTTCCGGTGCGTCCGAACCCGCCGCCCAAGCGCCGGTGCGAATACCAGTGGGCAGGGCGGCGTAAAGTGCCGCGCCGCTCATGGCTGCAAGGCTGTGTTTCAGGAAGTCGCGGCGGGTGGACGGGGTGGTCTGTGCGCTGTATGAAAATTCGGAGTTCATGTTCAATCCTCAAGTTCAGGCCAAAAAAAAGCGCTCATGCCCAAGGAAGGTTTTCCTTAAGACATGAGCGCCATTGCTCGTAATGTTCGACGACCGCCGTTGGTCGTTGCGAGGATTAAAGCAAGCAGTGTGCCAAGGCTGGTTTGTGTGTGTGCGGGTGTTTTTTCGGAGTGAAGGCGGTTTATGCTGCACCATCACGGCGCGTTTGAGCGCATGGATGGCTTAAAACAGGGCGTCGTTCAGCCCAGCATTTCAAAAATGTCGATGACATTCTGTGCAGCCTGGATCAGGCGCTGGTTGCGATCCATCGCCAGCTTGCGCAGCGCCTGGTAAGCCTGGTCTTCGTCAAATCCGCGCTGCTTCATCAGCAAACCCTTGGCGCGTTCGATCAGTTTGCGTTCGCTCAGCTGGTCGCGGGTTTTTTCCAGCTCAATGCGCATGGCCTGAAATTCGCGGAAACGCGCAATGGCGACGTCGATGATCGGGCGCACGCGCTTGGCGCTCAGACCGTCCACGACGTAGGCGCTGACCCCGGCGCGCACAGCTTTCTGGATGGTATCGCTGTCGTCCTGGCTGGAGAAAAGAATGATCGGGCGCGGATTGTCGCGGGTGACGATGGACATGTTTTCCAGGGTGTCGCGGTCGGGGGAGTCGAGGTCGATAATCACCACGTCCGGTTGCAGGGCGTGAACTTGCTGCGGCAGGTCGAGTGTCGAGCTCAGGCGTGCAATGATGCGGTGCCCGGCATCACTGAGGGCTTGTTCAAGAATCGCGGCGCGTCCTGTGAAGTCGTCGATCAACAGGATGCGCAGGGCAGCGGGGTCAGCAGACGGTTTTTTATTCATGCGGCGTGCTCAAGCAAAATCTGAACCATATTGGAGGGAGGCGGGGAGGTGGAGACTGGGTCATTGACGAGACGGCGGAGCGGCCATAAGGACATGCCGTTGTTGATGCTCTGTCCTCAGGTGTCGCCGCGTGCGCGCTGGCTCGTCCTGCTGGGGCAGGTTCCGCTTCTGGGGTCGATATGGCTGGCCGAGCTGCCCTGGGCTGTCGCACTGGGAGGAAGCATGGCATTGCTGGGTTTTGGGTGGGTGGCCTGGCATCGGCCACAAACCCTGCGCTGCGTGCAGTGGGGGCGGGATGGCGTGTGGCAGCTGCAGTTGCCGGATGGCGTCTGGATTGGGGCGCGCTTGAATGCCGCGGCGAGCCGTGTCTGGCCTTGGTGGGTTTATCTGGCCTTTCGTTTGGAGGATGGGCGGCGTCTTGGCGTGACTGTTTTCGCGGATGCTGTGACGGCGGATGCGTTTCGACGCTTGCGGGTGCGACTGAAAATGGATGCTTCAGCTCACCGGGAGATTGTTCAATGAGTCGAGCAGCCTGTCGAACTTTGAACAGGTTCTTAGGGAAATCGGCTGCAAATCTGTCTGGACATCAGCGTTGATATAGCCGCAGATTGAGGCACATGTTTCAGCGCTCCGCCAGGGAGTAACGTTGGTGCAGGCGGGTGATTTGCGGTGCGAGGGTGCTTGGGTCATGGCTGTTGTCAATCACGTCGTCGGCGCGCGTGAGGCGTTGGGCGCGCGTGGCCTGTGCCCGAAGGATGGCCTGAGCCTGCGCCGGATCGATGCCGTCGCGCTGCATTACGCGCCGCAGCTGTTCGTCCTCCGGCGTATCCACAACCAGAATCCGGTCGATAAGCTCGTCGTAGCGAGGCGTCTCGATCAGCAAGGGGATCACGACGATGGCGTAGGCATGTTTGGCCTGGCTGAGTGCGGTGAGGCGAGCCGCGACTTGGGCGTGGATGCGCGGGTGCATGATGGCGTTGAGCGCTGCGCGTGCGCGCTCCGAGGCGAAGATGTGCTGGCGTAACCAGGCGCGGTTGAGCTGACCATCGGGGCGCAGCGCCTGTGCGCCGAACTGCGTCGAAATGTCGCTCAAAGCGGGCTGACCGGGGGCGACAAGTTCGCGGGCAATATCGTCAGTATCGATGATGGGGACGCCGAGCGCCGCGAACCGGGCGGCGACCGTGGATTTTCCGCTGGCAATGCCGCCGGTCAGGCCAATGATCAGCACAGGTGTTTTCAGCGCACCTCTATAAATCCGCTGAAGCACTCGAATCCGGCTGCGCCAAAAGGCTCACATACGGCGCGTATGCTCTGCTTGTTCGTCACATTTTGTCTTGCCGTCATCGCCTTGATCGAATTTATAGAGGTGTCCATCAGAGTCCGAAGCTGCCGAGGTAGGCTTGGCTGATCGGCTCGCCAAAAAAGAACCAGATCACCCCGGCGGCCGCGAGGTAGGGGCCAAAGGGGATGGCCATGCTGCTGTCTTTCTTGTGTAACAGCATCAGACTGATCCCCACCACAGCGCCGACTAGGCTGGACATGAGAATGATGCCGGGCAGCGCCTGCCAGCCCATCCATGCGCCGAGCGCTGCGAGGAGTTTGAAGTCGCCAAAACCCATGCCTTCCTTGCCGGTGAGCAGCCTGAAGCCCTGATAGACCAGCCAAAGGCTCATATAACCTGCGGCGGCGCCAATCACTGCGTCGGGCAGGCTGGTAAACATGCCGCCGATATTCACCAGCAGTCCCAGCCAGAGCAGGGGCAGGGTGATCTGGTCAGGCAAGAGCATCGTGTTGAGGTCGATAACTGTCAGCGCCAGCAGCGCCCAGACGAGGATCAGGGCAAACAACAGCGGCCAGCCCCAGCCGGTTGCGCTGGCGGCCAGCAAGGCCAAGCTCGCGGCAGCGGCTTCAACGAGAGGGTACTGCGGAGAAATGCGCGTCTTGCAGGACGAGCAGCGCCCGCGCAACAGGATGTAGCTGAGTAGCGGGATATTTTCCCACCAGCTTAATTCGTGCCCGCAGCTGGGGCAATGTGAGGCAGGGTAAGCGATATTGAAGCCCTTGGCGTTTGAGTCGTCATCAACGGCATGTTGCCCGAGCAGCTCACGACACTCGCTGTGCCAGCGCGCATTCATCATTTTGGGCAGGCGCAGGATTACGACGTTGAGAAAGCTGCCGATCAGCAGGCCGAAAACGGCGACGCAGACGTAAAACCACCCAGGATAGGCGGCCAGAATATCGTGCAGAGCTGAACCGCCCATCGGACTTAAACAACCGATCCGAGCTTGAAGATAGGCAGGTACATGGCGATCACCAGACCGCCCACCACCACGCCGAGGAAGGCCATAATCATCGGCTCCATCAGGCTGGACATGGCGTCGACCATGTTATCCACCTCTTCCTCGTAGATATCAGCAACCTTGGCAAGCATTTTGTCAATTTCTCCGGTTTCTTCACCGATGCCAATCATCTGAATCACCATCATGGGAAACAGTCCGGATTGCTGCATGGAAATACGCATGGATTGACCCTGTTCGGTCATGTCGCGCATTTGAAGGACGGCTTGTTCATACACATAGTTGCCGGTCGCGCCTGCCACCGACCCCATGGCTTCGACCAAAGGCACGCCGGCAGCGAACATGGTGGACAAGGTTCGGGAAAAGCGGGCAACCGCGGCCTTATGCGTCAGCGGGCCAATAATGGGCAAATGAAGGGCAAGTTTATCGAGGTTGTGCTGAAAAGTTTTCGAGCGTTTTTTGAGGTTGATGAATGTGAACACGACGGCGCCGATCCCGCCGAAAATAGCCCACCAATACGCCTGGAACAGTTCGGACAGGTGAAGTACAAACAAAGTAAACGCCGGCAACTCGGCGCCAAAACTGCCAAAGACCTCAGCAAAAACCGGAACCACGAAAATCAGCAAAATCGCAGTCACCACAAAGGCCACGACCATGACCGCAATCGGGTAGGTTAGCGCTTTCTTGATTTTCTTTTTAATGCTCTCTGTCTTCTCTTTGTATGTAGCAATACGATCCAGGATGGCCTCAAGCGCACCCGCGTTTTCACCCGCGATGACTAGACTGACAAACAGATTATCGAAGTGCATCGGATGGTTTTTCAGGGCGTTGCCCAAGGAAATCCCCCCCGCAACATCGTCCTTGATCGTGTTGACCAGCTTGGTCATGGAGGGCTTTTCAGAACTTTGGGCGATAATTTCCAGCCCCTGTAACAGCGGCATACCCGCCTGCATCATCACAGCGAGCTGACGAGCAAAGTTTGCAATATCTGCGGCTTCGACCGGCTTGCCGCTGCTAAAGAGCGCTTTTGGCTTTTTCTTGATCTTGAGCACCATAACACCCTGCTGTCGCAGGGCGGCGCGCGCTTGGATTTCACTGATTGCAAGCACTTCGCCGCGGATAACTTCGCCTTTCTTGCCCTTGCCTTCCCAGGACCAGGTGACCTTGTTATCGCCCAGTCGTTCTTTATCCAGTTTTTTCGCCTGCGCCATGCGATGTCCTCGTGCCGTGCTCGTTTGCCTTGCCGGGGTTCCCCTGATTTAAACAGGGCTTTCCGGGGTCTGTGCGGAATGTGTCCTAGCAGCCTGTCGGACTTGAGCGACTGAAGCGAGAAAGTCGCCGACCGGTGCAGGTTTTGCAGCCAGTTCGTCTCAAGTTCGACAGGCTGCTAGAGTGTAGGAGAGGGTTGGTCTTTTTGCCTAGGTGTTTTGTATCACAGCGCCTTAATTCGGCTACATATCAGGGGGTCTTGGCTTCGGAAGCGTCGATATGTAAACGGGAGAGTAAGGCGTCCAGCTCGTCCAGGGAGCCATAGCGCAGAATGATCTGCCCCTTGCCGCGTTGACCATGACGAATTTCGGCGGGTGCGCCCAGTGTTTCCGTCAGGCGGCGTTCGAGCGCGTCGATATTGGCGTCAGGCGTGCGTCTGGTTGCGGCAGCCTCGTTCCCGGCGCTGAGCAGGCGGTTGACGAGGGTCTCTACTTCACGCACCGACATGGCGCGGGCAGCAATTTTTTCAGCCAGCTCTTCCTGATGCGTCCTGTTGAGCGGCAGCAGTGCCCGGGCATGCCCCATATCCAGCTGGCCGCACTCAACCAGGTCTTGTACGGCTGGCGCCAGCTCGAGCAAACGCAACAGATTGCTCACATGCGCGCGCGAATGGCCGAGGATCTCGCCGGCCTGCTGGTGAGTGAGGCCGAATTCATCAATCAGGCGTTTGATGCCCAAGGCCTTTTCCAGCGCATTCAAGTCTTCACGTTGCAGGTTTTCCACCAGTGCCAGTGCCGCCGCAGCGCGGTCATCGACATGGCGCACCATCGCGGGAATATGCGTCAGTTCGGCTAGGCCGCAGGCGCGCCAGCGCCGCTCGCCCGCGATCAGCTCATAGTCCGCGCCTGCTGGGCGCACCACAACCGGTTGCAGCAAACCCTGGCTACGAATGGATTGGGCCAGCTGTTCCAGCATGTCGGCATCAAACACCTGTCGCGGCTGCCACGGATTGGGGCGGATGCGGCTGACGGCTAGGTGCATGATTTCACCTTCACGCGGGGCTTCGGCGGAGGATAGCAAGGATCCAAGGCCACGCCCCAGGCCGCGTTTGGCGGCGCTCATGCCTGCGCCCCCGTCCTCATGCGTTGCATCATTTCCTGCGCCAGCTGGATATAGGCTTGCGCGCCGCTGGAACCGGGGTCATAGGCGATGACGGAAAGCCCGTGGCTGGGCGCTTCGGCCAAGCGCACATTGCGCGGGATGATGGTGTCGAAAAGAGTCGGGCCGAAATGCGCTTCGAGCTGTTGCGAGACTTCCTGGCTCAGATTGTTGCGACCGTCGTACATGGTGCGCAGTACGCCGAAAATATGCAGATCGGGATTCACGGCGGTGCGTACCTGCTCCATCGTGCTCATCAAGGCTGAAAGCCCTTCCAGCGCAAAGTATTCACATTGCATCGGCACGATGACGTTCTGGGCGGCGACCAGTGCGTTGACGGTAAGGATGTTCAGCGCGGGCGGACAGTCCATGAGGATAATGTCGTAATTCGCAAGCACGCCTTGCAGCGCATGGCGCAGCACCATTTCACGCCCGATTTTGCTCACTAGCCGCACCTCGGCGGTTGTGAGCTCGCCATTGGCGGGAATGACGTCGAAATCAGCGCCCTGGCTTGGGTGTATGCAGTCGAGAATACCCAGTTCGCCGAGCAGGAGTTCGTTGGCAGTAGCGTGAACGGCGTATTTGTCCAGGCCGCAGGCGGTGGTGGAGTTGCCTTGCGGGTCGAGGTCGATCAGCAACACGCGTTTGCCGTTTAGCGACAGACTTGCCGCAAGATTGACGGCGGTGGTGGTTTTTCCTACGCCGCCTTTCTGGTTGGCAATGGCAAAAATGCGGGTCATGGCGTGTCCTGGTCAGTCAGCAAGATGAGATGGCGTTCGCCAAGCGCGGCGGGGACGCGCAGCTTGAGCGCAGTCAAAACTTTAACCCATGCGGGCAGAGCGTGCAGCTCGTCATGCGGGATGTGTCCCTTCATCGCCAGCCAACGCCCGCCGGGGGCGCGAAGTCGGCGGGTTAGGGTGACGAAGTCGGTGAGGCTGGAAAAGGCGCGGCTTGTGATCTGCGGGTATTGCCCCGTCAGGTCTTCGATGCGGCTGTGGATGGCGCGGGCGTTGGGCAGTTGCTGGGTGCGGATAACGTGCTGCATGAATTGCACTTTTTTTGATACGGCATCGACGAGGGTGACGTTAAAGGCCTCCTCCCCCCCGGAGGGGGAGGAGCGTTTGGCGATAGCGATGACCAAACCAGGCAGCCCTGCGCCCGCGCCGACATCCAGCAGCGGCGCGTCCGTGACATGCGGCAGCAGGCTGAGCGAGTCGAGCAGGTGCTTGTCCACCATCTCCAAGGGCTTGCGGATGGCTGTCAGGTTATAAGCCTGATTCCATTTATCCATCAGTTCCAGATAGTCGAGCAGGCGAGTCTGCGTGGCCTCGTCCAGATGCAGTTCGATTTCATCCAGGCCGGCGCGCAGGCGTTCGGCACAGGCGGCGCGCGGGAAGGCCATGCTCACGACGCGGCCTTCATCGCGGACTGCTTTTTCAGCGAGACCAAAAGCAGGGAAATGGCCGCCGGAGTCACGCCCGGAATGCGCGAGGCCTGCCCCAGGGTGGAGGGGCGGTGCGCCTTGAGCTTTTGCTTGATTTCGTTCGAGAGCCCGCTGATGGCGTCCAGGTCGAGCGAATCCGGCAACAAGGTGTCTTCATTGCGCCGCGAACGTTCGATTTCCTGGCGTTGAATCTCCAGATAGCCCGCGTATTTGGTTTGTACTTCGATTTGCTCGGCGATCTGTTCGGCGAGATCAGGACTGATTTCGCCGCAGGCGTCGCTGGTGCCGATGCCCGGCAGCGCGACCAGTTGCGCGTAATCCAGTTCCGGGCGCTTGAGCAGGTCGAGCGCCAGTGATTCGCGTGAAAACACCATGCCGCGTGCTTGCAGCTCCAGGGCAGCTGGGCTGTTGGGTGTAATCATGATTTCGCGTAGTCGCTGCTGTTCGCGCTCAATCGCTTCGCGTTTCTCGTTAAATGTGCGCCAGCGGGTTTCGCCCACCAAGCCCAGATCACGTCCGATTTCGGTCAGGCGCAGATCGGCGTTGTCCTCGCGCAGCAGCAGGCGATATTCCGCGCGGCTGGTAAACATGCGGTAGGGTTCCTTGGTGCCCAGGGTAATCAGGTCGTCGATCATCACGCCGATATAGCTCTCCTCGCGGCGCGGAGCCCACATCTCCAGCCCCTTGGCGCGGCGTGCGGCATTCACTCCGGCCACCAGGCCTTGCGCGCCTGCTTCCTCGTAGCCGGTGGTGCCGTTGATTTGCCCGGCAAAAAACAGACCGTTCAGCACGCGGGTTTCCAGCGTGGGCTTGAGGTCGCGCGGGTCGAAGTAGTCGTACTCAATCGCGTAGCCGGGGCGGGTGATGTGCGCGTTTTCAAAGCCCGCAATCGAGCGGATCATGGCCAGTTGAATATCAAAAGGCAGCGAGGTGGAAATGCCGTTGGGGTAGACCTCGGTCGAAGTCAGGCTTTCCGGTTCGACGAAGACCTGATGCCGATCCTTGTCAGCAAAGCGCACGATCTTGTCTTCGATCGACGGGCAATAACGCGGGCCGATGCCCTCGATCACGCCCGCGTACATCGGCGAACGATCCAGTCCGCCGCGAATGATCTCGTGGGTGCGCTCGTTGGTGTAGGTGATATGGCAACTCACCTGACGCGGATGTTCGGCGCGCGAGCCGAGGAAGGAAAATACTGGCACAGGCTCGTCGCCGCGTTGCTCTTCCATCACCGCAAAATTCAGCGAACGGCTGTCGATGCGCGCCGGAGTGCCGGTTTTCAGGCGATCGACGCGCGGATGCAGCTCGCGCAAACGCTGCGCCAGTGCGATCGAGGGCGGGTCGCCCATGCGCCCGCCGGCGTAGTTGTCCATGCCGACGTGAATTTTGCCGCCCAAAAACGTGCCCGCCGTGAGCACGACGCTGCGCGCCTGGAAGCGGATGCCGGTATTGGTGACCACGCCCGCGACACGCTCGCCTTCGACGATCAGGTCATCCGCCGCCTGCTGAAAGACGAGCAGGTTGCTCTGGTGTTCGACCATGTCGCGAATCGCCAGGCGGTAAAGATTGCGATCCGCCTGCGCGCGGGTGGCGCGTACCGCCGGCCCTTTGCGCGCGTTGAGAATGCGGAACTGGATGCCGCCCCGGTCGGCGGCGCGCGCCATCGCGCCATCCAGCGCGTCGATTTCCTTGACCAGATGCCCCTTGCCGATGCCGCCGATGGCCGGATTGCAGCTCATCGCGCCCACGGTCTCGATGTTGTGGGTCAACAACAGGGTTTTGGCTCCCGTGCGCGCGGCGGCGAGTGCGGCCTCGACGCCGGCATGGCCGCCGCCAATCACAATGACATCGAATTTTTCGGGGTAGAGCATCGTCATTACTAAATGAATAAAATCAAGCGTGTAATTATACAGGTCAGAACGGTCTTGTTGGGACTTGGCTTCGGGTTGAGGGTGTTTCGTGTGCTTACTGAGCGGGGGGCGACAACGATGGGAATGACGACACACACTTGTGGCGGACGCTTTCATGTCCCGTGGGATATTTATCACGAAGTTCCCCCAGGCTGGACGAAAGCCGAAATGTTGATTGCGCATCGCAACATGCGCGGCGAATTTTCGATAGACATCGGCATGAATTACCGATGCGCTTCGGCGCCCATGTCGGATGAATGCCGACGCTGGCATGAGTACCACGAGACTCTCCAGCGAGTGGTTGAGGGTGCGCGAGCAAACGATGCGGCTTGTGTGGAGCTTGCTGTGCGCTATATCGAGCAGCGCCACATTGTGTCGGGCTCCGGGTATAACCGTACACGCCTTGTGCAATCCCTGAAAAATGCCGATTTGCTGGATCAGCAAAAGGAACGCTTAAATCGTCATTTCATTTCGATAGTGGAACATCGGGATTTTACCAAAGGGTTTCGCTATGACCTGAGGCTTTGGGTGCGCATTGCTTCGCCAACGTCGATCAATATTCTCAGTGCGTTGGCGCGAAGGTACGCCGATCATCCCGGGTTCGCCTGCTTGAAGGTCTTCTTGCCCAAGATTGATGCGTGATTATTCGACGGAGCTCAACGCCTCGCGCACAAACTCTGGCGGGGTCAGCGCGCCTTGGTGGATGCCGACATTGTAGTAGCGGGTAGGGAAGGGCTTGTTGGCGGCGTCCTCCACGCGAAAGGCACCCAGCATCGCGCCCTTGCGCGCCAGGGTGCAGGTGATGGAGCCGCCGGGGTAGACCGGCTGCGGGAAAAGCAGGGCGCGGCGGTCGCTAAATCCGGCCTGGAGCATGGCGCGGTGCACGTTTTGCAGGATGTCCATGTGGTAGAACGGCGATTCGCTCTGGCTGACCAGGATTCCCCCTGTGCGCAGGACGCGGTAACAGTTGGCGATAAACGCGCCGCCGAAAAGCCCTTCGCCGGGGCCGATGGGGTCGGTGGAGTCCACGATGATGATGTCGGCGGACGCATCGGGCGCTTCGCGCATGAATTGGATGCCGTCGTCAAAGCGGAGTGTGGCGCGCGGGTCGCCGTTGCGCAGGCAGAGCTCGGGAAACCATTTTTCCGCCATGCGCGTGACCTGCTCGTCGATGTCGATCTGGGTGACGTTTTCTACGCCTGGGTGTTTCAAAACCTCGCTGAGCGTGCCGCAGTCGCCGCCGCCAATAATCACCACATCTTTCGGATTTTCGTGGGTGAATAGCGCGGGGTGGGCGAGCATTTCGTGGTAGACGAAGTTTTCCAGGCTGGTGAGCATGAAGGCGTCGTCGATCACCATCAAATTGCCCCAGTGTTCGGTGGCGTACACGGCGATTTTCTGGAACGGGCTTTGGATTTCATCCAGCTTGTGTGTGATCTTCAGGCTGAAGGCCGCGCCCATGTGGGGGATGGTTTCGCTGATCCAGGTGCTGTGCGGGGCGGCGGGGAATAAAGGCTTGCTTTGGTGCATGGGAAATTCCTTGGGTTGGGGCGTCATCTTACATTCACCCGTTATGGGCAATTGTGTAACAATCGCCGGTCACGGCGCATCCTCCGGCGTGCGCGGTTTGAGTGCATGTTGAGCGAGGAGGCTGTCCGTGGCGCGTGTCTTTTCAACATTTAGGTTCAACTCAAGTTACGGTACATCATGAAGCAAAAAATCCTAGTGCGTTCTTTATTGGTCAGTCTGGGTGTGTCCGCGTTGGCTCCGTGGGTCGTGTTCCCGGCGCTGTCTGTCGATACGGTTCACTGGACGGCTTATGCCCTGTTATTTCTAATTTTTTTGTTGGCGACCCTGGCCGTGGGATGGGCTGGCGGCGTATGGAATGGGGTCTTCGAGTCGCGCACAGAGGTGCCGCGCACGTCTCTGGGCGTGCAGTCCTCGGATGAAGTCGGCTTGCAGGAGATGGGAACCGTCAAGTGGTTTGATGCGGGCAAGGGTTACGGTTTCATTCTGCGCGATTCCGGCGCAGAAATTTTTGTGCACTACCGCTCCATTTTGGGCGAGGGGCACCGCGCCTTGTTTGAGGGTCAACGCGTGGCGTTCGTGATTGCGCAGGGGCGCAAGGGTTTGCAGGCTGAAGAGGTCATGCCGATTGAGGCTTGAGATCCAAAACCTCAGCATTCGGCAGGCTTTGCAGGCAGGGATGTTCAATGTCCAGAATCGTCTGGCGCAGGGCTTCGACGGCTTCAACACGCGGGTAGCTTTTGCGCCAGGCAAGAATCACGCGTCGTGTGGGTACAGGCGGGCTGAAGTGACGGTAAATCAGGCGGCCGCTGTCAAAGCTCTGCTCGACTGAGCTGCATGGCAGTACTGTAACGCCTAACCCAGAAGCCACCATGTGGCGGATGGTTTCCAGCGAGCCGCCCTCGAGGGTGCGCTGGAGTCCGCTGAAGTTGGCGCTGCGATTGCACTCCGGGCACATTTGCAGAACCTGGTCGCGGAAACAGTGGCCTTGGCCGAGCAGCAGCAGCTCGCCTTCGGCCAGACGGTCGGGAGAGAGAGTTTTTTCCTGGCTCCAGGGGTGCTCGGGGGGGATGGCAACGACAAAGTCTTCGTCATACACCGCTTGGGTCAGGACGCCTGCTGAGGAAAACGGCTCGGAAACGACGATGACGTCAAGCTCGCCCACTTGCAGGCGCGCGGCCAGTTCGGCGGTCATGCCCTCTTCGATCAGCAGCGGCATGAGCGGCGCGCGTTGATGCAGCGCGGGGATAATGTAGGGCAGAAGATAGGGGCCAATGGTGTAGATTAGTCCGACGCGCAGGGTGCCTTGCAAGGGGTCGTTGCAGTGCTGGGCGACCCGCTTGAGCTGTTCGGCTTCTTCCAGTACGCGCTGCGCATGCGCCAGAATGCGCTCTCCGGACGGAGTGACGCGGATGGCGCTTTTGGGATCGCGCTCGAAAATCTGCACACCGAGTTCGTCTTCGAGCTTGCGCACCGCGACGCTCAGGGTCGGCTGACTGACGTGGCAGACTTCGGCGGCGCGGCTGAAGTGCCGTTCGCGGGCAACGGCAAGAATGTAACGGAGTTCAGTAAGGGTCATGAGCGATTTTCTGGTCGTGGGTGCGGGCGCTATTGGCATGTTAACCGCGTTGGCGTTGCGTGAACGCGGTTATGCGGTGACGCTACTTGATCGTAAGAGTGCGGGTCAAGAGTCCTCTTGGGCGGGCGGCGGCATTCTTTCGCCGTTGTACCCTTGGCATTATTCCGGGGCGGTCAACGCGCTGGCGAGGCGCTCGCAGCAGCTTTATCCGGCGCTGGCAGAACGTCTGCTGGCGGATACCGGGGTCGATCCGGAACTGCTCGATAGCGGTTTATTGATGCTGGATGATGTGGCGAGTCGAGATGCGCTCCCCGCAGGGCGCGTCGATCCAGGGGTTTGGGCGGAAGAGCATGGGGCCGTCGTACAGCGTATTTCTGCGTCCGAGGTGTCGGATGTGCAGCCAGGTATCCGTCATGCGGATGAAAATGCTTGGTGGATGCCGAACGTGATGCAGGTACGCAATCCGCGTCTGGTGCGCGCCTTGCGCGCAGCCTTGGATGTGCATGGGGTGCACCTGTTGGAGCGGGTCGAGGTGCAGGCTCTGGATGCGGCGCATGGACGGGTGCGGGGGTTGCGCGTATCGGGTCTGGCTATGCCGGCGGATGCTGTCGTGGTGACAGCGGGGGCTTGGAGCGCCGATTTGCTGCATGATCTGGGTGCGGATACGCCTTGTGCGCCTGTGATCGAGCCGGTACGTGGGCAAATGATGGTGCTCAATGCGCCGGAAAGCGGTTTGCGTCGCATTGTCATGTCGGAGGGACGGTATCTGATTCCACGCAAGGATGGACGGATCTTGGTGGGCAGCACGCTGGAATACGCCGGATTCGAGAAGGTTGCGACCGAGTCAGCGCGTGTGTCGTTGCATGATTTTGCCGTGCGTTTGTGTCCAGCCCTGAAGGGCGTGCCGATTGAAGCGCATTGGGCGGGCTTGCGCCCGGGCAGTCCGCAGGGCATTCCCTATATCGGCGCGCATCCTGAGATTGAGGGTTTGCACCTGCATGCCGGGCATTTCCGCAATGGGTTGGTGATGGGGCCGGCGTCCACTGAATTGTTTGTACAGGGTATTGAAAGAGAAACGGGCGTGCTGGACGCGGCAGCGTATGCTTGGGGTGCGGCTCGGTGAGCTAAGAACCTGTTCAAAGCCTCGCTGAACGGCGTATTGCGGCGTAAAAAACCGCCTCAAAATGCTCACATCGTGTGTCTATGCGGCGTTTTTTCGTCGATTTTTCGCTTGCACTGCATCCGTTGATCGAGACTTTGAACAGGTTCTAAGCGTTGTTTGGTGCCCGCGCTTTTAGCGCGGTTGTCCCAACATCAGTCCTTTACGCAGTCGATATGGTAGACGCGCTGGCCGTCCACCTCTTCGGCCACCAGGCCGTGTACATCGGTTTCAAAACCTGGAAGTTGCTTGTTGAATTCGCGCACGAATTTGAGGTAATCGACCACGGTCTTGTTGAAGCGCTCGCCGGGGATCAGCAAGGGAATGCCGGGCGGGTAGGGGGTTACCAGGCTGGCGGTGATCCGGCCCTCAAGCTCATCAACGGGGACGCGTTCGATTTGACGGTGCGCCATCTTCGCCCAGGCATCTGCCGGGCGCATGGCGGGCACCATGTCGGAGAGGTACATCTCGGTAGTCAGGCGTGCCACATCGTACTGCTTGTACAGGCCGTGCAGCTTGTCGCACAGGTCTTTCAACCCCATGCGCTCGTAGACGGGGTGTTTGTTGATGAACTCGGGCAGAATGCGCCACAGGGGCTGGTTCTTGTCGTAATCGTCCTTGAACTGTTGCAGGGCGGTGACCAGGGTGTTCCAGCGCCCCTTGGTGATGCCGATAGTGAACATGATGAAGAAGCTGTAGAGACCGGTCTTCTCAACCACCACACCATGCTCGGCGAGGTATTTGTTGACCACGCCGGCCGGAATACCCCAGTCGGCGAAATCGCCGTCCACATCAAGCCCCGGGGTAATCACGGTGGCTTTGATCGGGTCGAGCATGTTGAAGCCTTCGGCTAGCGAGCCGAAGCCATGCCAGCGGTCGCCTTTTTTAATCATCCAGTCGTCGCGTTCGCCCATACCCTCTTCGGGAAGCTCATCCGGTCCCCAGACCTTGAACCACCAGTCCACGCCCCATTCCGCGTCCACTTTGCGCATGGCGCGGCGGAAATTGAGCGCTTCGGTCAGCGACTCGTCAACCAGCGCGGTGCCGCCTGGCGGCTCCATCATGGCCGCCGCGACATCGCAGGACGCGATGATGGCGTACTGCGGCGAGGTGGAGGAGTGCATCAGATAGGATTCGTTGAACACGTCGCGGTCGAACTTGCCGGTTTGGCTGTCCTGCACGAGGATTTGCGAGGCTTGCGATAGGCCCGCCAACAGCTTGTGGGTGGACTGGGTGGAGAACACCAGTGAGTCGCGGCAGCGCGGGCGGCCTTCGCCGATGGCGTGGTAATCACCGTAAAACTCGTGGAAGGCGGCGTGCGGCAGCCAGGCTTCGTCAAAATGCAGGGTCTCGATATGCCCGTCAAGAAGCTCCTTGATGGCCTCGACGTTGTACAGTACGCCGTCGTAAGTCGATTGCGTGATGGTCAGGATGCGCGGCTTCTTGTTTTCGGCATGGCGTGCGAAGGGATGAGCCTCGATCTTTTTCTGGATGTTTTCCAGCTGGAACTCTTCCAATGGAATCGGGCCGATAATGCCGAAATGGTTGCGGGTCGGCGTGAGGAAGACCGGGATCGCGCCGGTCATGATGATGGCGTGCAGGATGGACTTGTGACAGTTGCGATCCACCACCACGATGTCGCCCGGTGCCACGACGCTGTGCCAGACCATCTTGTTCGAGGTGCTGGTGCCGTTGGTGACGAAGTACAGGTGATCGGAGTGGAAGATGCGTGCGGCATTCCGCTCGGACGCGGCCACCGGACCGGTATGATCCAGCAGTTGACCAAGCTCTTCCACCGCGTTGCACACGTCGGCGCGCAGCAGGTTCTCGCCGAAGAACTGGTGGAACATCTGCCCGACCGGGCTTTTGAGAAAGGCGACGCCGCCGGAGTGGCCGGGGCAGTGCCAGGAATAGGAGCCGTCTGCGGCGTAATGGGTCAGCGCGCGGAAAAACGGCGGCGCGAGCGTGTCGAGGTAGGCTTTGGATTCCCGGATGATATGGCGCGCCACGAATTCCGGGGTGTCTTCAAACATGTGAATGAAGCCGTGCAGCTCTTTGAGCACATCGTTGGGGATGTGGCTGGAGGTGCGCGTTTCGCCGTAGAGGAAGATCGGAATGTCGGCATTGCGAAAGCGGATTTCCTCAACAAAAGCGCGCAGTTGGCGCACCACGGCGAGTTCTTCGTTGGGGATGCCGGAAGAGAATTCTTCATCGTCAATTGACATGATGAAAGCCGAGGCGCGACTTTGCTGTTGTGCGAAGGTGGACAGGTCGCCGTAGCTGGTTACGCCCATGACTTCCACGCCCTCGTCCTCAATGGCTTTGGCGAGTGCGCGAATACCGAAACCGCTGGCGTTTTCGGAGCGGAAGTCTTCGTCGATGATAACGATGGGGAAGCGGAATCTCATGGGCGACCCTTTAGTTGCTTGGTGAAAAGATGCGCGATTGTACAGCGTGCAAGATGGCAAAAGCATGTCAAAATTTTGTCACCCGCCATGGGCTTGGCGGGTGTATTTCACGGGGGGAGCGCAATGAATTTCCAGGGGCTTAGAGTGACGCTGTTTTTGCTGGCGGGAAGCGCGGGCATGACGGCTCAGGCGGACATGACGGGCGTGTACAGCCTGAGTGATGAGAAGAATGCGAGCGCTGGGACGCTGACCATTCAGTATCGTGACGCACAGCATGTGCGCTATGACTTTAAGGGCAAAAAGCCGGACGAGACCGGCGCTCTGCTGCTGCTCAAGGATAAGTTGTATGCCGTCACCCCGCAGGGGGAAGTGATGGATATGGCCATGGTGGCGGGCATCGCCAGTGCTTTGGGCGGCGCAGATGCCAGGTCGAACGCTGCGGCGAAGCTTAGCCTGGAGCCGACCGGTAAGCGTGAAACGGTGGCAGGCGTGGAGGGCGAGATTTATCGCTGGAGCGATGGCCGCCATGCGGGTGAGGTTGTGCTTTCCAAGGATGCGCGAGCAAGAGTGCTCAGCCAGGCGATGGAGCAGGTGGGCGAGCATATGGAGTCGTCCATGGGCGGGGCTCAGGTTTCAGCGACTTTCCGCGAAATGCGCGAGCACCCGGCTCTGCGCGAGAAGGGCATTTTGCGTTCGCAGGAAAACCAGGGAAGCGGTATGCGTCTGCAACGTATTGCAGATGCAAAACTGGCCGATGCCCTGTTTGTCTTGCCGAAAAAAGCCCATACGACCGCGTTGCCGGGAATGCCGAACGGCATCCCGGACATGAACGATCCGCAGATTCAGATGCTGATGAAGGAGGTATTGAGGCAGCAGGTGAAGTAGGTTGTGCGTCCCCGTTCTTGCCTCAGAGGCTGCCCCAACAGGAGGCTGAAAAACTCACCCATGAGTCTTTCAGCCCGATCGAGTCCGGTGGGCTTACGCCAGCTTAATGCGAAGCTGACGAAGTCCGCGTTTACGTCCGGACTCGATCGCGACAAGTCAGTCACGTAAGTGATTGATTTGTACGCGGGATGTCCATGTCCCGCCATGACAGTCTGCTGAACGGCGCATTGCGGCGCAAAAAACCGATTCTCATACAAAGCCGAGATTGCTGCTGGCAAAATTGCCGATATTGGGCATCACCCAGGCCATTTCGCTGTCCGGGATGCCCATCCAGCGTGCGAAGGTGGCGGCGTATTGATCTACCGAAGTGGTCGGCAGCAGGCGCCCTTGCCCCACGTCATCTGGGCCATTCACGGCAATAGCGGGCGCTGAGCCGTAGAATTGCTGCCCCTTGACCGCGCCGCCCATGACGAAATGGTGGCTGCCCCAGCCGTGATCGGAGCCGTCACCGTTGCTGCTGAGCGTGCGTCCAAAGTCCGAGGCGGTGAAGGTGGTGACGTTCTGTGCAACGCCCAGTTCCACGGTGGCGTCGTAAAACGCGCGCATGGCGTTGGCAATGTTGCTCAACAGGCCGGGATGGTTGGCGAGCAGGCTGTCGTGCAGATCGAAGCCGCCGAGTGAAACCAGGAAAACCTGACGCCTGGCGCCCAGTGCACTGCGCGCCGCGATCAGCTGAGCCACGATTTTGAGCTGCATGGCAAGGTTGTTTGCGTTGTCGAAAGGCGTGTTGAGCGGCGGAACGCCGGCCAGCCCGGTGGCGACTTGCGCCTGGGCGTCGATCGAGCGGCGCACCACGCGGCTGTACTCGTCTTCGAAAACATCTGCGTCGCCTTGGGTAATCAGGCTGCGCAGCGCGTTCTGGCAGATGGCCGAGCCATAGAGTGCGTTGCTGATGCCGTTGATCGGAATCGCGCCCGAGGCGCTGATTTGGTACTGCGCGACCGTTTGGCCGGAGAGAAAGGCGGCGTTGCCGCTGGCTGAAATGCAGGTGAAGACGCTGCTGCTGTTGGAGGCAAGCAGCAGATCGCCCATGCGCCCGCCCCAGCCCGAAGCGGCGCCTTCGGTCAGACCGGATTGCCATAGGCTGGTCTGATCGTTGTGCGAGAATAGTTTCGGCGGCAGGGGGACGCTTTTTGCGTTGTACTGTGTGACCGTCGTGGGCACGACCAGCGGACCAACATTGAGCTGGACGGCGAGATGTTGCGCATCCCAAATCGGTTTGAGCGGTGCCAGCTCAGGCGCAAGGGCGAATTGCAGACCGTCCGCCAACGGTGACAGCGGGTTCAGCGTCGTGCCGAATAAACGATCTTGCGCGGTGGCGATGTTGGAGCGTAGGGCGGCGTATTGTGCATAGTGGGCGTTGTCGACCGGAACCAGGGTATTGGCATAGTCATTCCCTCCGCTGAAAAAGACGCAGACCAGCGCTTTGTAATCATCGGACGCGGACTGGGCGGCGGCAGCCTCGCCCAGCATGGAGAGTTGTAGAGCCCAGGGGGCGAGCGCGCTGGTGATGCCTAGGGCGGCGCTGCGCTTGAGGAAGGCGCGGCGCGCCATGTCGGGAAGATGGTTGATATTCATGGCACTCTCACTTTTGAATCAGGTAGTCGGGGCAACACATGGTCATGAGGATGGCGGCATAAACCCGGCTGCGGCGACCGGCATCGGTGCGCGCATTGATCGAGTTAACGGCGTCGCGGATCGTGGTGAAGGCGGCGCTGCTCATGCGATTGGCGCACAGCACCAGGTTCAGGTGCTGGGTCAGCGCTTCCGCGTCCTGGGCGAGGGCGAGTTCGGTGTTGTAGTTGGCGCGTACGCCGCCCCGTCCTGCCGCAATCACGCTTTGCATGAAGTTCATGTAACCCGCCACGCTGGTTTCGTGCACAAGCTGAAACTCCGGCGCGACCAGACCTTGGACGGCCATGGCAGTGTTCGGTGGCATGTAGCCAGGGCGGAAGAAGTTGAATACCGAGGGTGCATTGAGCGGTTGTTGCCCAAGTGCCGTGCCTGCGTCGCTCAGGTCGCCGATATTCCATTGCCCATCGTTTGACGCGGCGCCGAAGCTGCGCGCCCAATGCAGGAAGCGCAAGGCGGGCTCGCGCAGCTTGCCGAAATTCGTGCTACTCAGGCCGGCATCTCCTCGCGCCTCGTCATCCAGCAGTACAGCGCGCACTACGGCCTGTATGTCGCCGCGTACTCCCCGGCCATTGTTGTCGAAGGCCGCGGCGACGCGGGCGATATAGGCCGGACTCGGGTTGCTGGTCACTAGACGTTGGATCATCTGTTTGCCGAAAAATGGAGCGACATTCGGGTGTGTGAATAAGGTGTCCAGCGCAATGCGCAGTGCGGTCGCGCCGTCTGTGCCCGCCGGGACGACCGCGCCCAGAAAGCGCGCCTCCAGGGTTGAATGCCTTGAAGGAATAAGCGTCATGGGCAGGCGGGCGAACTCAGGCGTCGTCGTTTGGCGGGTGACGGGAATCGTCCATCCGGTAAACACGCGTGCGAGCTGGGTCACGTCGTCCTGGGTATAACTTTCGATGGCGCGACCCGTGGCGTCGGTCTGTACGCTGCCATCCGGGTTGAGCAGGTGCAGGCCAATGGTGAACAGTTGCAGCACTTCGCGGGCGTAGTTTTCATCGGGCTGGCGTCCTGTGGCCGGATCTTCTTTTTGGTTGCCGGCAGTATTCAGGTAGCGCCCCATGGCTGGACTGAGCGTGACGGCTTCCAGCAGATCGCGGAAGTTGCCAAAGGCGTGGGTGCAGAGCAGATCCCACCAGGCCGCCATGACGAATTGGCGGTAGGGCAGGGCGCTGATGCCCTGGGCGCCGACGACGAAAAACTCCGACAGGGCGAGTGCGATGCGTTGGCGCAGCACGTCGGGTGCGCTGATCAGGCGTTGCCAGATGGCCGGAGCCGCGCCTGCAAAATTGGTGAGGTATTGCGCGTCGGCATAGCCGTGATCGAGCAGCCAGTCGAAGTTGCCGGGAGAAAGGGGCTGATTGAATTCTTTTTCCAGCCAGGCTGCATAGCCCTGGGCCTGGGCGGCGGCAATATCGTTTGATGTTGATGCAAAGCTGGCCTGTTGCAAAAAGCGAGCGGCCTGCTGCGGCAGGATGGTGGTGTTGGTGGACGATAGGCTCATGTTGATCCCCTGAGGAAGTGCTGAAAAAATCCATCCGTGGTTTTTTTTCAGCTCGGCTTGCCGCGAAGTGAATGCGCGGTTGCTCATGCGAAACAAGGGGTTATGCCCTCGCTCGCGCCGGGGCACTCATGCCCCGGACAGGAAACGCTGAATAAATCAGCGTTTCCCTAAAAGCACGCTCCGACAGGCTGCTGGTGTCGGGGTGGGTGCTCAGGGGAGATGTTAGTGAGCTTTGACGCGTTTGGGTGTGAAGAAAAAAAGGAGAATTTGCGGATGGATTATCAAGAGGTTGAAAAACCTCATCCATGAGTTTTTCAACCCTATCGAGCCCGGTGGGCTTACGCCAGCTTCGCGTTCACGCCCGGACTCGATAGCGAAAAATCAATCACTTATGTGATTGATTTGCGTGCGGGACATCCATGTCCCGCCATAATAGGCGGCTGAAATGCTGTGTCAGCCGCCTGTTACGTGTGCAGACGGCAGACTTCGGCAAAAAAGTGTGCGCTGTCCTTGAGGGTGCGCTTTTGCGTGGCCGGATCAACATGCACCAGGCCGAAACGCTTGGAATAGCCGAACTGCCATTCGAAGTTGTCCAGCAATGACCAGGCAAAATAACCGCGCAGGTTCACGCCCTGTTCAATGGCTTGGGCGGCGGCGTGCAGGTGTTCGTGCAAATAATCGACGCGCGCCGCATCGGCCACGCGACCGCCGATCACGGGCGGGTCGTCGAAAGCGGCGCCGTTTTCGGTCACGTATAGCGGCATGCCCTGGGTGCGCTCACTTAGCCAGAGCAGGGTGTCAGTCAGGCCTTGCGGGAAAACTTCCCAGTTCATTTCGGTGTGCGTGCCGGGTTGGCGCACGCTGGTCGTGTTGAGAAATCCGCCTGGTTTGTGGCCAATCACGCTACGGCTGTAATAATTCACGCCGAGCCAGTCAATAGGTTCGCGCAGCGGGGTGGTGGATTCCTTCAGCACCTCACGCCAGGCATCTTCACCCATAAATTCAACCAAAGGCTGAGGCCATTCGCCGGTGATAATCGGGTCGATAAACAGGCGATTCATGTAGCTTTCAGCGCGCGCCTGTGCCTCCAGATCATCCAACGAATCACTGGCAGCATATTTCGGCTCGATATTGACGACGATACCAATGCGATGCGAGCCATTCGCACGGTAGGCGCGCACGGCTTCGGCATGGGCGCGCAGCAGGTTGTGGGCGACGTTGGGGGCATGGGCCAGATCGCGCAGGCCGGGCGGGTGCGCGCCGTTGACATAGCCTTCGTGCATGATGACCCAGGGCTCGTTGAAGGTGCACCAGTCCTGAATCTGGCCATCCAGCGCACGGGTCATGATTTCGGTGAAATCAGCAAAACGGTAGGCGGTGTCGCGGTTGAGCCAGCCGCCGTGATCATCCAGTGTGGCTGGCAAGTCCCAGTGGTGGAGGGTGGCGAAGGGCCGGATGCCATGTTCGAGCAGGCTATCGACCAGACGGCGGTAGAAATCCAGCCCTTTTTCATTCACCGCACCCTTGCCGTGCGGCTGGATGCGCGCCCAGTTGAAGCTGAAGCGGTAGGCATCCACACCCAGTTCCTTAATCAACGCAACATCATCGTGCGAACGACGATAGTGGTCGCAGGCGGTTTCGCCGTGATCGTCGTTGAGGATGCGTCCGCTTTCCAGCGCAAAGCGGTGCCAGTTGCTCAGACCCGCGCCGTCGGCCAGCGGCGAGCCTTCGATCTGGTAGGACGAGGTGGCGACACCCCAGGTGAAGTCAGGAGGGAAACTGGCCTTCAAGATAAGCTCCTTGAGAATCAAATGGATGGGGTGGAGTGGTGATGGCGAGCCTGATCTGGGTTCCGCTGTTCAGCTCGTGCAGCCCCTGCATCCGCATGATGATGGCGTGCTGCGTGTTTTCGATGTGGGCATGTACCAGGGTTTCATGACCAAGGAATTCGATCATATCGACACAAACAGCCAGACCGGGTTCGTTCAGGGCGGCGATGCGCAGGCTTTCCGGGCGAATGCCGAGGGTGTGGGGCTTGTCTCCTGCGCCCTCCGGGGGATAGGGGAGCAAGGCTGCCGGTATCAAATTCATCGGCGGCTGGCCGATAAACCCAGCCACGAAAATATTGGCTGGCGTGTCGTAGAGTTCGCGCGGCGTGGCGATTTGTTGCAGTTTGCCCTGATTGAACACGGCGACGCGCTGGCCGAGGGTCATGGCCTCAGTCTGGTCGTGGGTGACATAGAGCATGGTCGCGCCAAGCTGGCGTTGCAATTCGGCGATTTCGGCACGCACCTGCACGCGCAGCTTGGCATCGAGGTTGGAGAGAGGTTCATCCAGCAGGAATACCGAGGCTTCGCGGATCAGGGCGCGTCCCATGGCGACGCGTTGGCGCTGGCCGCCGGAAAGTTGCGCCGGTTTGCGTTCCAGCAGTTCGCCCAGTTGCAGCATCTCGGCCACGCGGGCGATTTTCCCGGCCTGTTCGGCGGCGGGGACGCGGCGCATTTTCAGCGGAAAAGCCAGGTTGTCACGCACGCTCATGTGCGGGTAGAGCGCGTAGTCCTGGAACACCATGGCCACGTCACGCGCCTTGGGTTCGAGTTTGTTGACGCGCCGCCCATTGATGCGTAATTCGCCCGAGCTGATCGACTCCAGCCCGGCGATCATGCGCAACACAGTGGATTTGCCGCAACCGGAGGGGCCGACCATCACCAGCAGTTCGCCTTGCTGCACCTGAAGACTCAGGTCGTCGATCACCGGGCGTTCGGCGCCGGGGTAGGTTTTGCACAGGTTGATGCACTCGACGCTGGGGCTGTTCATTGCGATTTCATCGTGTAGGCGCTCGTAGGGCGGATAAGCGAAGCGCATCCGCCAATGTCCACGGCATGGAGGTGGATGCGCTTCGCTTATCCACCCTACGGAGAGTGGGGGTGTTCATGAAGAGATCACTTGAAGAAGTTTTCACTGCGCACCACCGGCAGGGCACGTTTGATGTCGGGGTCAGCGGCAAAAAAACGTTGTACCAGGTGTGGTTTGACCGTGTTGGCCAGGCCGAGAAACAGCATGGATTGATCCAGCGCGAGGTATTTGTAGGCCACCTTGCCGCTTTTGGGGTCTACCGCGTCGTAAAAGCCGAAGTTGCCATACATCGGATACAGCTGTGCCAGCTCGCGCAAGTTCAACACCGCTTCGCGTGGGCGCAGCATGGCGGCAAGGCCGGACGCATGGGGTGTGACCACGCTTTCGTCATAGCCTTTGACGCCCAGAATTGAAATGCCGTATTCGCCATAACCGCCAAGCGGGTTGGCAGAAGGCGACATGCCCCAGACGGGCAGGTTGAGCACTTCCTGCGCATAGCGGCGCTGAATGTCCACATGTGCAATCGCGTTGGCTCCCAGGCTGTGCGGGGCATAGGCCTGATCGTCGAGCACGAGCAGGGGCATCAGTGCTTCAAACATGCTGCCGCCCCAGGAGGGAAGGTAGCGCAAGCCCTGCCATGCGTAATAGCCGCCGGTGACCTTGTAGCCATCGACCAGGCGCGGGGTGCGGTTGAGCGGACTCATGCTCTGCCAGCTCCAGTCCGTCGGGAAGGTGCGCGAGAGGGCGAACCAGTGCGATTCAGGTACATCGCCACGCCCGATGGCAATCAGGCTGCCGAGGCGTGGTTCGGAGTAGAGCAGGCCGTAACGATTGTTGGAGCGCGCATCGCGCTGTACATGGTAGCCGTGCGCCATCTGCCCTGTTCTGGCATCGTAGAAAAAGGCATAGTTCTGGCGTTTGAGCAGGGTGTCGATGCGTGGCTTGAGCTTGGGTTCGGCCATGCGCGCGGTCATTAATCCCGCGCTCAGCCAGGCGGAATCGACAAAGGAAATGAAGTGGCTGGTGCGTTCGAGTGAGGTGGTGTCGTAATAATTGAAGAAGAAGCCACGGTAGGTTTCGAGCTTTTAGATCGGAAGAGCACACGTCTGAACTCCAGTCACGTCAGTCAATCTC
>CALKWL010000042.1 GCA_938004235.1 uncultured Gammaproteobacteria bacterium | reverse complement strand
CGCGTGGGGGTATATCCAAGCCATGCATTTCATCGTCGGGGTGATGATCCTGCTGTGCGCCTGGGTGTATTTCGTGCCGTTCAAACGCCTGCATGTGGCCGTGGCCGAATCGCGCTGGCCGGACGGCGCAGCGGCAATGAATCCGATTCGCCAGGTGATGGCAGTTAATTTGGGCTTGGGCGTCTTGATTGGCGTGGTCGGCGTGGCTGGGCCGTACTTCCTGTAAGGGATTCATGAATATGAAGTTCGTAATCAGAAATGAAACGGATGCCGATGTGGACGCCATTGCCGAGCTCACTGTCGCCGCATTCAAGCCCCTGGAAATCAGCAATCACACCGAGCAGTTCGTTATCGCCGCACTGCGCGCGGCAAACGCGCTCACGTTATCGCTGGTCGCGGAAGTGGATGGCCGTATCGTTGGGCACATTGCCATCTCACCCGTAACCATGTCAGACGGCACACAAAACTGGTACGGCCTGGGGCCGGTTGCCGTGTTGCCGCAGTATCAGCGTCAGGGCATAGGCAAAGCCTTGATTCAGGAGGGGCTGTCACGCCTGAAAGAGATGAATGCTCAAGGCTGCTGTCTGGTCGGGCATCCGGGGTATTACCGACAATTCGGCTTTGAGAATGCGCCGCAACTGGTGCTTGAAGGCGTGCCGCAAGAGGTTTTCTTCGCGCTGTCCTTTGATGGGCATATTCCGCATGGCAGCGTGACCTTTCACGATGGATTTATGGCCGCTGGCTAAGCCCAATTGCCACTTCCAGTCAGGCGTTTTATCGTTCCCACGCTCCAGCGTGGTAACGCATCCCTAGCCGCTTCAGCGGTGCCTAACCGAGCCGCGAGCAACCCGTCGATGTTGATGCAGGCCAGAACAGCAAGGCTTATCCATTTCCAGAATGACGGAATCGACTTCTGCTCGAAGCCTTGCTACGGTGTGACGGGACGCTGGAGCGTCCATAGCTGCATTCCCACGCTGGAGCGTGGGAATGATTCAATTTTTACTGAGTAATATGGCGCTTGTGCCATACAGAGCAAACTAACTTGTTATGGCAGATCCGTACCACGCTATTGAGAAAATTGAACGAAGGCGGTATCAACCCTATGGCAAGTGCATTTACTGTGACGCCGTAGACGGTCTCACTGACGAGCATATTGTGCCGTTCGGGCTTGGTGGCACGCTTATACTGCCTGAGTCAAGTTGCGCTCGTTGCGCAGCTGAAACAAGCAGGATCGAACGCGCCATACTGCGTGGAGAGCTAAGGCCAGTCCGGGTATTTCGCGCGTTGCAATCTCGCCGAAAACACAAAGGCGCTCCGAGCAGTTATCCACTTATCATCGTGCGTGGTGGTGTTGAAGAGACGGTCGAATTTCCACTTGAACAGTATCCAATTCTCGTCCCATTCCCTGATTTTGAGCCGCCTCGGCTGGCGGTTGGTGGTCAGCTAAAGCAAGGTATTGGTGTTGCAGGGCACGTCACTATTTCATTTGGGGCTGATCCAGTCTCGGTTTGCCGCGATATGGGTGCCACATCAATCAAACCATATGTCCGCACTCAACCCGCTCAATTTGCGCGCATGGTGGCTAAGATCGGCTATTCAATGGCGGCTGCTACCGGGGCTTTGTCATTGATCGATGGTCCTTCGCCCATCCGAGAAGTCATATTGGGCACAAACCCATACATTGGTGACTATGTGGGGACACTCACCTATCCGCTTGACGCACACGAGGGTCAACTTCATCGAATCGTTGTGCTTCCTGACCTGAAAACGGGACAACTGGTCGCAGATGTACAGCTATTCAGTGACTCACGCGCACCACGCTATGGTGTTCTACTCGGTAGGCTGTCAAAAGGTGTGAGCTAGTGCATTGAATTAACTGGATTCCCGCCTACGCGGGAATGACGAAAGCCGCACTATTGATTTTGCACGATTGATCCATGAAACCGTAGGGTGCGCCATGCGCACCGAATGGGTAAATGGTGCGCATGGCGCACCCTACGACACTGCGAACAATCACGGATAAAGCTGGCCGGATCAATAGTGGCAGGCACCTCCGTAGGGTGGATAAGCGTAGCGCATCCACCTTTGCTGCGTGGACAATGGCGGATGCGCTTTGCTTATCCGCCCTGCGATGAGTCATGAATAAATCGTGCCGGATCAATAATAGAAGCGTCCCTTAGATCAGATTTCCACGCCGAATCAGGCGGTGTTATCGTGGTGTTACCTGGTTTTGAGCGACGACTGCCATGTCTACAACATCACTGAAACTTCCTGAAGACATCAAGCAGCTTGCTGTGGCGGCGGCCAGGCAGCAGGGTATTTCGCCACATGCGTTTATGGTGGAGGCGATCCGCAGCGCGGCGACGCTTGCGGAAAAGCGGGCGCAGTTTGTGGCGGATGCCGTCGCGGCACGAAACGAAGCGCTTGCGTCTGGCACGGGTTACGCGGCTGAGGAGGTTCATGCCTATCTGCGCGCTCATGCCCAGGGCGAATCACAGCCCAAACCCAAGGCTAGGTCTTGGCGCGGGTAATCTACGCCGAGCGGGCGCTTGCTGATCTGGTTCGGCTGACCGATTCTCTCCGTCAGACTGAGCCGATCGCTGCTGTGGAGACGGTGGAACTCATCACCGAGGCCGTGCAAGTGCTTGAAAACCATCTGCTGATGGGTCGCCCCATTGAGCATGGGTTGCGGGAGTTGGTCATTTCTCGCGGCAAGTCCGGCTATCTTGCGTTGTACAGCTTTGAGCCGGGGCATGACACCGTTCTGGTGCTTTCCGTTCGACATCAACGCGAGGCGGGCTATGTGCCGGAGTAGATGGCGTGTCGTCTAATTTTGGGTATCCGACACGCCCACTCGATCACCGGAGATGAAGAGCACGCCGCCTTTTCTCCCCCCTTTGGAAAAGGGGGCAGGGGGGATTTGAAGGCCGCGACACGTCCCAATACAATCAAATCCCCCTCAATCCCCCCTTTTACAAAGGGGGAGGCTACTCTCCGTGCGTTTTACGTTTATCCACCTTGCCAATTGGTTGCGCTAATTTTCTTGCAGCGTAACGCTGTACACACCCGCTCCTCACTCCCCACCATCCACTAATCCCAACTTAACCATCCGATATCTGAACTGGCGGGCGCTCATGCCGAGCATTCCGGCGGCGCGGGTTTTGTTGCCGCGTGCCTGTTTGAGGGCGTCGAGCAGTTCTTGTGCTTCGTCTTCGCGCACCCAGTTGTAGCCGCGCAGGTTGGCGGGTTGGGGGGTGTGGGCGGGCGGTAGGCGGGCTTCATACGGCATGGGTGTTGGCTCGGGCAGCGGCGGGGCTGCGGTGGAAAGCGAGGTGCCTGCTTCCAGATGTTCGCCGATGCGTGCTTCGTGGCGCAGGATGAGCACGATGTCTTCGACGCTGATTTGTCCGCCTTGCGCCACCAGTACGGCGCGTTTGACCACGTTTTCCAGTTGGCGGATGTTGCCCGGCCAGTTGTAGTGCTCCAGGCGTTCGAGCACGCCGGGGCCGAACATGGTGTTGCGGTCGAATTCCTGACTGGCGAGTTGCAGGAAATGCCGCGCCAGGCTGCGCACGTCGCCCGAACGCTCGCGCAGCGGCGGCAGGTGAATCGGGAAGACATTCAGGCGGTAGAACAGGTCAATGCGGAAGCGGCCTTCGTTGACGGCCTTTTGCAGATTTTTGTGGGTGGCGGCGATGATGCGCACGTCCACTTCAACTTCCTTGACGCCGCCGACGCGCTTGATGAGCTGTTTTTCCAGCACATGCAGCAGTTTGGATTGCAGGTCGAAGGCCAGATCGCCGATTTCATCCAGGAACAGGGTGCCGCCGCTGGCGAGTTCGACCACGCCTTTTTTCAGCGCCACCGCGCCGGTGAACGAGCCTTTTTCATGGCCGAACAGTTCGGATTCGAGCAGGTTTTCCGGGATGGCGGCGCAGTTGATGGCGATAAACGGGCCGTCCTGGCGGTTGCTGCTGATGTGCACCATGCGCGCGAAGCGTTCCTTGCCGGTGCCGGATTCGCCGGTGAGCAGCACGGTGGCCTGGGTGGGGGCGACGTGCAGCGCCTGACGTAGCGCCTGTTTCAGCGCTGGGCTGTCGCCGAGGATGCCGTGCGCGCCTTCGGTGTGGTCTTCCAGCGCCTGCTTGAGCGCGCGGTTTTCATCGGCCAGACGGGCGGTTTTCTCTTCGATCAGGGTGTTCAGACGCAAAATCTGCGCGATAAAGGTGGCGAGCACGCGCAGCAGGGTGACGTCGCGGCTGAAGGCGCGCTTGCGCTTGCGCAGGCGGTGCGCGGCGAGCACGCCCATCGGCATGTTGTCGTGCAGAATCGGCACGGCGAGGAAGGACACGGTTTCTTGCGGCAGGGTGGCTCGATCCACCGCGCGGGTGAGGTAGATCGGCTCGTCGTCGATGTTTTGGATGACAGCGGTTTGCCCGGTGCGCATCACCCGTCCGGTCACGCCTTCGCCCGGCGCGTAATGGCCGCGCTGGCGTTCGAGCGCGGTCAGGCCGTAGGCGTACTGGATGCTCATGTGGCCCGCGCCGTCCGGCAGCACCACCCGCCCGCGATTGAGGCCGACCATCTGCGACATCAGGCGCAGGATGCCGTTGATCGCCACTTCCGGCGTGGTGGCGTGGCCGAGCAGGCGCGCGGCTTCGTGAATCACCAGCAGTTCAATGTCTTCGCTTTCGGCTTCGTCATACGGGTCGTGCGCGGCGGCCAAAGGGGCGGCCGAAAGGGGGGCGAGTTGGGCGGACATCGGGGCGGGTTTATTGGCCATGGTCTTGTTTCCTAGTGCGTCTGCCGACAGACAAAGCAAGAGTCGCGCCGATTTTTTGGGGACAATGTTCGACATTAGTCGGTATTGGCTGCGCAATGTCCGTGCGGCCTGACGAATCTGGCTGACTTTGTTCAGTGCAACGCGCTGCATCATTTTGGTGCTTCGGTGGCGGATCGTCTGTCCTGGGCATGAATCCCGCCCTGATAGTGCGCATCGCCCGGCTTTTGACGGTGCGGCGCATTTTTTGGCATGAAGGCTGCATTAACCCCCGTGTCAGTTATTTTCACGATGGGAGAAACGCCATGTCCGCCTTTAAGAACCCGTTCGATTTCAATATCCGTCTCAAGGGCGGCTGCTCCTGCGGCAAGCACACCAGTCAGTCCGAGCACGATGCCGAAGCCGCGCGTCTGGCCGAGCCGCAGGATGACGAGGCCGCACTGAATCGTGTGATCGAGTCCGCCGTGGTGCGCGCCCTGTTCCCGCATGACGAAACGCGCCGCGCCTTCCTCAAGGCCGTCGGTGCGGGTACCGCCTTGGCCGCGCTGTCCAGCCTGTTCCCGATGGGCGCGGCGCAAGCTCTGGCCGCCGAGGGCGGGCCGCTGGAGAAGAAAAACCTGAAGATCGGTTTTGTGCCGATCACCTGCGCCACGCCGATCATCATGGCCAAGCCGATGGGCTTCTATGAGAAGGAAGGCCTGAATGTCGAGATCATCAAGACCGCCGGCTGGGCGCTGGTGCGCGACAAGGTGCTGAACAACGAGTACGACGCCTCGCATATGCTCTCGCCGATGCCGATTGCCGCGACCATGGGGCTCGGTTCTCAGCCAAGTCCGACCTTCGTCTCCACCATCCAGAACATCAACGGCCAAGCGATCACCATGCACATCAAGCATAAGGATAATCGTGATCCAAAGAACTGGAAGAGCATGAAATTCGGCATTCCGTTCGACTACTCCATGCACAACCTGCTGCTGCGCTACTACCTGGCTGAAAATGGCATTGACCCGGATAAGGATGTGCAACTGACCGTGATTTCGCCGCCCGATATGGTCGCCAACCTGCGCGCGGGCAATATCGACGGCTTCCTCGGCCCCGAGCCGTTCAACCAGCGTGCGGTATTCGAGGGTTTTGCCTTTATCCAGGTGCTGTCGAAAGATCTGTGGGACGGGCACCCCTGCTGCACCTTCGCCGCCACCGACAAGTTCATCAAGGAAGCGCCGAACACTTATGCCGCACTGTTCCGCGCCATTGCCAGCGCCACGGTGTATGCGCACAAGGCGGAAAACCGCCCGGCGATTATTGAAGCGATCGCCCCGGCCAATTACCTCAACCAGCCGATTCCGGTATTGCAACAGGTGATGACCGGCAAGTTCGCCGACGGCCTGGGCAATATCCAGAACGTGCCGGGTCGCGCCGATTTCGATCCGTTCCCGTGGCAGTCGATGGGCGTGTGGATCCTCACCCAGCTCAAGCGTTGGGGCTATATCAAGCAGGACATCGACTACCGCCAGGTCGCCGAGCAGATTTTCCTGGCCACGGAAGCGCGTGAACGCCTGAAGGCCATGGGACTGGAAGCCCCGGCGGAGAACTTCAAGAAGCACACCATCATGGGCAAGGTGTTTGACCCGGCCAAGCCGCAGGAATACGTCGATTCCTTCGCCATCCGGAAGGCGGTGTGAGATGAAAGCCTCACTCACCTTGCGCGCGAGCATGGTCTCCGCGCTGATCCTGATCGTCTTCCTCGGCGCCTGGCAGCTCGCCACTCTGCCGTCGGGCGGCGGAGCGGTGTACGCCGACCCGGAATACGCCGCCATGATGGGCGGTGCGGCGACGCAGGCTTCCAGTATGCCCACGCCGGGCGTGGTCGGCTCGACCATCTTCAGTCAGCTCGCCAACCCGTTTTATGACAACGGGCCGAACGACAAGGGCATCGGCATCCAGCTCGCCTATTCCTTGTCGCGTGTGCTTGCAGGCTTCCTGCTGGCGGCCATTGTCGCGGTGCCGTTGGGTTTTGTGATCGGCATGTCGCCGCTGATGTACAAGGCGCTCAACCCGTACATCCAGATCATGAAGCCGATTTCGCCGCTGGCCTGGATGCCGCTCGCGCTGTACACCATCAAGGACGCTTCGCTGTCGTCGATCTTCGTGATCTTCATCTGCTCGATCTGGCCGATGATGATTAACACCGCGCACGGCGTGGCCTCGGTGAAAAAGGATTGGCTGAACGTGGCGCGCACGCTGGAAGTCAGCGCCTTCCGCACCGCCATGCAAGTGGTGTTGCCTGCCGCCGCGCCGACCATTCTGACCGGGATGCGCATTTCGATGGGTATTGCCTGGCTGGTGATCGTCGCCGCTGAAATGCTGGTCGGCGGCACCGGAATCGGCTACTTCGTGTGGAACGAGTGGAACAACCTCAATCTATCGAATGTGATCTTTGCCATCTTCATGATCGGCGCGGTCGGTATGGCGCTCGACATGGTGTTCGGCGCCCTGGCCAAACTAGTCAGTTATCAGGAGTGATACGTATGAACCAGCCCTTCCTCAAGGTCGAAGGACTGAAAAAGGTCTTTCCCTCGCCCGGCGGCGCACAGGATGTCACCGTGTTCGAAAACATCCATTTCGGTTTCGAAAAAGGTGAATTCGTCTGCATCATCGGCCACTCCGGCTGCGGCAAGTCCACCATTCTCAACGTGCTGGCCGGACTGGACGAAGCCACCGCAGGCAATGTGTTCATGGATGGCCGCGAAGTCAAAGGCCCCAGCCTGGATCGCGGCGTGGTGTTCCAGAGCCATGCGCTGATGCCCTGGCTGACCGTGATGGAAAACGTCGCCTTCGCCGTCAGCTCGCGCTGGAAAGACTGGTCGAAGGAGAAGGTGCGCGAGCACTGCATGAAATACATCGAGCTGGTCGGCCTCGGCCACGCGGCGGACAAGAAGCCGCACCAGCTCTCCGGCGGCATGAAGCAGCGCGTCGGCATCGCCCGCGCCTTCGCCATCGAACCGAAGATGTTGCTGATGGACGAGCCCTTCGGCGCGCTGGATGCGCTCACCCGTGGCGTGATTCAGGACGAGTTGGTGAAAATCTGCGCCGCCACCCATCAAACCGTGTTCATGATTACGCATGACGTGGACGAGGCGATTCTGCTGGCTGACAAGATCGTGCTCATGTCCAATGGGCCGTATGCCAAGATCGCCGAGATCGTGGAAAACCCGCTGCCCAAGCCGCGCGTGCGTCAGGACATTCACCACGACCCCCACTTTTATGCTGTGCGCAACCATCTGGTGGACTTCCTGGTCAGCCGCTCCAAGCTGATTGCCCAGGGTGAGCTGGCGGCGGATTACGACCCGCTGCATCCGCCAGTGGTTCGGCCAGTGGCTGAGGCGCTGAAGCTCGCGGCCTGATTCTGTTTCGAGCGACGTATTCAACCGCGCCTTGTGCGCGGTTTTTTTTGTCCGCTCCATAACGTGGGAAGGTTCTAAAATACAGACACTCAACTCGTCAGTAGGGTTTGTTATGCACTCTTCATTCGCCCGCCGACAGTTTTTACGTACAGCGCTCGCCCTGACCATGGTGCCGCAGTGGGCGCGAGCAGACGAAGCGCGCCGTGTCGGGATTGTGACCGATCCGCTGTTTCTGGCGCACGACTGGCCGGAACACTCGGAAGGTGCGTATCGCCTGCGCGCCATCCTTGAACGACTGGAAAGTGACGGCTTGCTCGACCGCCTGCTGGCGCAGAAGGCTCGCGCCGCCAGCGAGGCCGAACTGCTGCGCGGTCACACTGAGGGCTACCTTTTGGAAGTGCGCGTGGCCAGCGATGGCGAGCCGGGCTTTTTCAACTTCGGCATGCAGGACAATTACGTCAATCAGGCCACCTGGAGCGCGGCGCGTCATGCGGTCGGCGGCCTGATTGATCTCTGCCGCGCCGTGGCCAGGCGCGATCTGGACGCGGGTTTTGCCCTGGTGCGCCCGCCGGGGCATCATGCCGAACCCAGCCGTGCCATGGGCTTTTGCTTTGTCAGCAATATCGCCCTGGCCGCGCGCGCCTTGCAGGCCGAGGGCATCCAGCGCCTGGCGATTCTCGATTTCGACATTCATCACGGCAACGGCACCCAGGCCGTGGTGGGGCAAGACCCCAACATCCTGTTCCTCGATTTTCATCAATCCAGTCTGTTTCCCGCCGGAAGTGGCAGGATTGAGGAGATTGGCGAAGGCGCCGCGCGCGGAACCATCGTGAATGCTCCTGTGCCGCCCTATGTGGATGATGCAGGTTTTCTGGCGGTGTATGACCAGGTTTTCGAGCCCGTGATGCGGCGCTTCAAGCCTGAAATGCTGCTGGTTTCGGCAGGCTACGACGGTCACTGGCGCGACCCCTTGTCCCGGCAAAAAATCACCCTGCAAGGCTTCGACCAACTCAGCCGCAGACTGGTTGATTTTGCGGATAAAAACTGTGGCGGTCGCGTGGTGTTCACGCTGGAAGGCGGCTACGACCCGGAGGTGTTGGGACATGGCGTGGCCAACAGCCTGCGCGCAATGCTAGGCGATACCGAGTTCAACGACCCGGTGGGCGCGGAAGTGAAGGACATCCCGAGCGCAGACATCACCGCGCAGGTGCAACGCTTGCGCAGCTTGCATGGGCTTGGTGCGTGATGTTTTCGTGAACCAAACCACGGTAAATAGCCCGCGTTCAATGAAGTCCGTTGCCAAAAAAACCAACTAGGTTATATTTGCCCAATGGATAAGCGAACCCCACATTGCAAACTGACTGTGGTAAAAGCCTTGGTAGAGTCTGGCAAGGTACGAGTGACCCATTCAGCCAGAATGGGCGCCACCGCATTGGGATTTGAACTCCACGACATGCTGGCCGTGGTTATGGCACTCACGCCAGCGGATTTCTACAAAAGCATGACCACTCATGCCGATCACACGATATGGCAGGACGTGTACCGTCCAAACACGCGGGCGGGTGACGTGTACCTGAAACTGACGGTCATTGACGACGTGCTGATTGTGTCCTTCAAGGAGCTATGACGATGAAATGCCCTGTTTGCGGCGCGGCGGAACTCATACACGATACCCGCGACTTGCCTTATACCTACAAGGGTGAAACCACCATCATTCCTGCGGTGACTGCCGATTTCTGCCCGGCCTGCGATGAGTCCATCACCGACATCGCGGAAACCGAGCGCGTCATGCGTGAAATGCTGGCGTTCAACAAGCAGGTCAACGCGGCCATTATTGACCCTGGCTTCATTGTCAGCGTGCGCAAGAAGCTAGACCTTGGTCAGCGCGAGGCCGCTGAAATCTTCGGCGGCGGCATTAACGCCTTTTCGCGCTACGAGAACGGCAAGACCAAACCTCCGCTGGCTCTGGTCAAACTACTCAAACTGCTGGATCGCCATCCCGACTTGCTCAACGAGGTGAGAAGCGTCTGACTGTGGCGACAAGGGGCGTGTTGATCGCTCCCGGTGCTTCAGCGGCGCGTCATTGGCTTGTGGCACTGAAAAGCTGACAGCAACTACGGAACCGGGCATTGCGGGAGCCTTGAATAACCGGTGTTACGTACTCGCCCGCCTAAAAGTTACGTCTCCCGTTGAGGTGCAGCTTTGGCCGGATACGCCTTGGCAAACGCCAGAATAACTTCACGCACCACCTTGCGCTGTGGGGGATCGAGGCTCAAAAACGCCTCGAAAATATCCCGTTCCTGATAGCCCACCGTCTCCCAGCGCTCTTTTCTGCGCGCAACTTTCTGCACGATCTCCGCGCCGTAATGCAGCTCATGCGGCGGCACACCCAGCCACTCCGCCAGCACACGCACCTTCTCCGCAGATGGCAGCGTTTCACCCAGCAACCAGCGGCGCACACCGTGCAGCGTCATGCTGCGCCCCCAGTAACGCAAATTGAACTCGCGCTCCAGCACAGCAGGCTTGGGCTCATAACCCGCCGCCTGCATCGCTGCGCTTAATCGCTGTGCAAATTCGGTCTTGACATCGTTCATGCGCGCAAGGCTAACGCCTGTTGCGTGAGAGTTACGCGACTTGTTGACTTGTTACGTTCTTGGGTTAACTATTCAGCAACGAAGCCTTGCTTCGCCCGCCCTTAAGGCTGGGGGCTATTTTGGGTGACTTGGGTTGCATCAAGCAGAGAAATCGTAGAAGGGGTGAATAAATGGCGGGAAAAGAATGCCCAAAGTGTGGTGAATTAACCTTTTTTCCTACTGGAACCGGGCGGCAATGCTCTAAATGTGGTTATGAGATGAAAGTGCCTCCTAATGAGGGGAAAGGCGGCAAAGGGAGGTGCTGTTCTAACTGTGGAGAATATAAGGTATTCAATGGTAAATGCACCGGTTGCGGTGCAACCTATTCGTGAAAAAAACTTAGGTATGGATATATGAATGACGATTCGCCTGGAGATAATGACGAGAAGCGCAAGAAACAAAAACTAAAGTTCTTTGATCTTGGGGAGGCATTTGAAGAAGTTAAATTTAATTTTAACTATGGAACGGGTGGGGATAAGGCAAAGTCCAGTGCAAAGATGGTGGGTAAAACGGTTCTCAATGTAGGTATATTGGCCGCCAAAATTGGAGCTGCTGCTATTGAACGTGCACCAGGAGAATTGGCAAAGCAGGCGGGGCAAAAACTTAAAGAAAACCCAGGCATGACTCATGAAGAAAGGGAAAAATATGAAAGAATTATCGAAATGAATAACAAATTAAAAAGTAAAAAAAGAACTTGAAAATAGTTTTGTTAATTTTGGCTTTATTAGAACTGGAGGAGATATTGTATGCGCATGTATCATGTAACTTTGCTGATGAAGTGTTCGGATGGATCAGAGTTTGTTCATGATGCTTATGTCCATGCCGAGGATAGGGATGATGCGGTTACGGAAGCAAGTGAAGAAATAGTAGGGACTAGTAACTGTAGGGTAAAAAAAGTTATAGATGTTGAGGCGACCGGAAGCTAGAAATAACCCCGTCTATTTTCAGATGAATGTGCGTAGATATGGGTTATGTTATGGTCGGCATTGTGTATTGTTGCAATGCCTCATTAGGTATTTATAGATATTGCGTTGCCTCTTTTTAATTGATGGAGAGTTAGTTATGTCCTGCTGGAATCATGTATGCGAAGACTGTGGTAATGAATGGGAGTCCGGCAAAGAAGATCAAAAATGCCCAAGATGTGGCTCAGATAGCACGCAGAGTTATAAATGTGGTGATTCTGTTCAAGTCAAGGATCAAGATGGCGCATGTGGTTACATTCTAGGTATGAAAACGTAATTCAACCTGCGTAGGACGGAAAAGCGCAGCATATTCCGCCGGATGTGGCGCTTCCCTTCTTCGGTGCATTACGCGTTCGCTATTGCCTCCCAACAGGCGCTGAGATACTTATTTCAGCGCCTGTTGCATCTCGTAAAAGCTTTTCTCCGTAAATCGCCCTGTGACGTATTTATGCAGCCCGCTGCTTTAACCAGACTTTTAGCGCCTCGTTCATGCGTCCCTGCCAGCCTTTGCCCGTGGCGCGGAAAGCCTCGACTACCTCTGCGTCATAGCGCACGGTCAGTTGCACCTTGCGCGCTTCCACAGGCGGCCTGCCGCGCTTGACCAAGCGCTCGCCGTCAAATTCATCCGCCTGTTCAAAAAACGCATCGTTCAGCTCCGGTGCGTCGTCCGGGTCAGTCCAGCCTGTGGGCATAGCGTTGTTGCTCGCGTTCATGATCGTCGCTTTTGGTGGATTGGGCGGTCGAGCCAATATTATGTCTCGTTACAGCTTTTCTCCGTAAACCGCCCTGTGACGTATTTATGCAGCACGCTGGCGATTAGAGTCTGGTAGGGGAGTCCCTCTTGCAGAGCCTTGGTCTGAATGTCGCGCAAGTCGTTCGAGGATAGGCGAATGTTGATGCGTTGATCCTTGATGGCCGTTGCCCGTGCGGCATTTTGCATCCGCTCCAGTTCAGCGCGTGTTGCGCCGGGTATGAGCTCACCTGATTCATAGGCGTGCAGTACTTCCAATTCATAGGCATCAAGTTTCATGGCTTGCCCCTTGGTTCGTTATGTAGTCTCGCGTCGCTTTGCGGCTTGGAATGATGGTTTTGAGGAAGAAATACTCATCCTCCTCAACGAAAGGCACTAGCCAGGCGTAGCCCTTGTGAGCGACGATCATGATGCTTTGCCGTGGATATTTCTCCGGATTGGGATGCGGCACAATCTGCACAAGCCCGCCAGTTTCAACGGCCACGGTGATGTGCTCGAAAGAAAGGCCGCGCTCTTGCAGCAATCGTTCGTTTTTTTCCAAATCCCAGCGAAATGGTTTTTCCATGTGGCGACATTAGGTCTGTGTCTGCCTAATGTCAACGGAAGACTGGGGGCGTTGCCCTTTTATCGTTCTCAGGCATCCGCCGTCAGACAAAACCGCTGAATCAAGCCGCGCAGCAGTTCAAGCGTCGGCGGAATGCGTTCCAGCGCAAGATATTCATCCGGCTGGTGCGCTTGCGCGATGTCGCCGGGGCCGAGCACCACCACGTCCATGCCCAGCTCACGCAGATAGGGCGCTTCGGTGCCGAACGCGACAGCGCCTGCCGTGTGGCCGGTCAGGCGCTCGGTCACTTTCACCAGTTCGGCATCCGGCGGGGTTTCCATCGGCGCGGTGCCGGGGAAGAGCGGTTCGAGGGTCAGGTTCAGGCCGGGCAGGGTGACGGCCTGTTGCAAGCGCTCGCGCAGCATGTCGCGCAATTCCAGCATATCCATGCCCGGCAGCGGGCGCACGTCGATATGCAGCTCGCAATGCCCGCAGATGCGGTTCGGGTTATCGCCGCCGTGCATATAGCCCAGATTCATGGTCGGCACGGGCACATGAAACAGCGGATTGCAGTGGCAGCGTTGCAGCTCGGTGCGGAAGTCGAGCAGCGCGCCCAGAGCCTGCTGCATCCCCTCCAGCGCGTTCGCGCCCAGGCTGGCGTCGCTGGAATGCCCGGAACGTCCACGAATGCGGATCGCCTCCATCATCACGCCCTTGTGCATACGGATCGGCCTAAGGCCGGTCGGCTCGCCGATCACCGCATGGCGCGCCTTCGGTCGCCCCAGTTTGACCAGGGCTTCCGCACCCGCCATCGAACTTTCCTCGTCCGCCGTGGCGAGAATAATCAGCGGCTGCTTCAGCTCGCTGGCGTTCAGGCCGCGCGCGGCTTCCAAGGCAAGGGCGATGAACGACTTCATGTCCGATGTACCCAGCCCATACAGCCGGCCATCGGCCTCGGTCAGGCGGAAAGGGTCATGCGTCCACAACTCCGGGTCGCAAGGCACGGTGTCGGTATGCCCGGACAGCACCAGCCCGCCCGCACCCTGGCCAAGCGTGCCGATCACGTTGGCTTTGTCGGGTCGCCCCGGTAGCGGCACGATCTCCACCGCAAACCCTGCCGCTTCCATCCAGCCCGCGATTTCGTCAATCAGCGCACGGTTGCCCTGATCGAACAGCGGGTTAACGCTACTGACCGAAGGAATGGCAATCAGCCGGGCAAGCATTTCATGCAAAGCGGGGGCGGGCATGGCGGAGTCCTCAGAATAGGGTTTTCAAAGCATGATACGCACGTTTCCATCCGCCACCTCCCCATCTATCCGCCACCTCCCCATCTAAACGTCCTTTTGTGCTTGCTTTTCTGGTATAAGAAAAAATGATTGAATCATGAAGTAAGGTCGACACATGGCGCATTTCATCAGGGTTGTAAGTGTGGCTGTTCTTCTTATAACAGCCTCCGGCGCGTGGGCGGATGCTCCGGCGCAAGCCGCGCCCGCCACGGGTAAGGAGCTCTACAAGGCACATTGCGCGCTGTGCCACGGCGGCAAGGGGCAGGGCGTGCCGCCGATGTTTCCCGGTCTGAACAGCAAGCCGGTTGAGGCTTACACCGCCATGATGCAGAACTACCGTGCCGGGAACGGGCACAAGGTGATGGTGGATATGGCCAAGAGTTTGAGCGAGGCGCAGACCGAGGAGCTATTGCGCTTTATCGCCACGTTTCTGCCATCAGCCGCCAAAAAATAGGCCTGTCACAAGGCGTTCCCTGGATGAAGTGGGGTGAATTCGCCTCGCGCTTGGGGTAAATTGGCGCAAGTCACATTTTTCATCTTTTGTCTGGAGTCTTTCCATGTCCAAGTATCTGATCGCCCCGTCCATCCTCTCCGCCAACTTTGCCCGACTTGGCGAGGAAGTGGATAACGTCCTGGCCGCTGGCGCTGACATCGTGCATTTCGATGTGATGGACAACCATTACGTGCCTAACCTGACCATTGGGCCGCTGGTGTGCGATGCGCTGCGCAAGCATGGCGTGACCGCGCCGATTGATGTGCATTTGATGGTCAAGCCGGTTGATCGCATCATCCCGGACTTTGCCAAGGCGGGCGCGACCTTTATCACCTTCCACCCGGAAGCTTCCGAGCATGTTGACCGCACCATCGGCTTGATTAAGGAAAGCGGCTGCAAGGCCGGTCTGGTGTTCAATCCGGCCACGCCGCTGGATATTCTGGAATACATGCTGCCCAAGCTGGACATGGTGCTGCTGATGTCGGTCAACCCCGGCTTTGGTGGCCAGAAGTTCATTCCGTATGTGCTGGACAAGGCGCGCAAGGTGCGGGCAATGATTGATGCCGGTGGCTACGACTGCCGTCTGGAAATCGACGGTGGTGTGAGCGCGGCGAATATCCGCGAAGTGGCTGAATCTGGTGTGGATACCTTTGTTTCCGGTTCTGCCTTGTTCGGTAAGCGTAACGAGAGTGACGCGAACCGTTACGACACCGTCATCGCTGAGATGCGCGCCGAATTGGCCAAGGTTGGCGGCTGATTAGCATGAAAACCTTTGCACCTAAAATGGTGCTGTTTGATCTGGACGGCACCCTGATCGACAGCGTGCCCGATCTTGCCTATTGCGTGGACGAGATGATGAAAGCGCTGGGTATGCCGCTGCGCGGCGAGGCGGCGGTGCGCAACTGGGTGGGTAACGGCGTGGAGCGTCTGGTCGAGCGTGCGTTGACCAATGACTTGAACGGCAAGCCGGATGCGGTGCTGTTTGCTCAGGCGCTGCCGCTGTTCAAGCAACTTTATGCGGACAATACTTCGGGGCGCTCTTTCCTCTATCCGGGGGTCAGGGAAGGTCTGGAGTTCGTGAAGTTGTTGGGATTGCGCGTCGGTTGCGTCACCAACAAGGCCGAACAGTTCACCGTGCCCTTGCTCAAGGACTTGGGCATTTTTGATATGTTCGAAACCGTGATTTCCGGCGACACTCTGCCGGTGAAGAAGCCTGACCCCGGCCCCCTGTTTTATGCGGCGGGCTGGTTTCATTGCGCTCCGCACGAGGCTTTGATGATCGGTGATTCAATCTCCGACGTGAAAGCGGCGCGTGCGGCGGGCTTCAATATCATCTGCATGAGCTATGGCTACAACCACGGCGAAGATATCCGCAACTACCATCCGGATGCGGTGATCGACTCCATGATCGAGCTGAAAGAGTTGGTCAAGGCATCATGATCCATGACAGAAAAATGTGGCAAGGCAAGCGATGGTGGCGAGGTTTTTGACACCGCGCCGTCGATTCCTGTCCGTTTTTCTGGAGATTCCATCATGCGTTCCGAACAGTTTGAACAACTTTGCCGCGAGGGCTATAACCGCATCCCGCTGATGCGCGAAGTCCTTGCCGATCTCGACACCCCGCTGTCCGTCTATCTCAAGCTCGTGCACCTGCCCTACGGCTACCTGTTCGAGTCCGTGGAAGGCGGCGAGAAGTGGGGGCGCTATTCCATCATCGGCCTGCCCGCGCGCACAGTGCTCAAGGTACGTGATCGCGCCGTTATGGTTGAGGTCGCAGGCGAGCTGGTTGAGTTGGTTGAAGCCGCCGATCCGCTGGCATTTATCGAGGCTTACCAGCAGCGCTTCCGCGTGCCGGATCTTGACGGTTTGCCGCGTTTTTCCGGGGGGCTGGTCGGCTATTTCGGCTACGACAGCATTCGCTATATCGAGCCGCGTCTGATGCAGGGAATGTACAAGCCGGACACCATCGGCGCGCCGGATATTTTGTTGATGCTCTCGGATGAAGTGGTGGTGTTCGACAATCTGCGCGGGCGCTTGCAGATTATTGTCCACGCCCAGCCCGGCGGGCTGGAGGCTGCGCAGCAACGTCTGGATGCCATCGAAGCGCAACTGCGCTTGCCGCTGACGCCGCCGCAGACCCAGCACCGCCCGGCGCAGGTCGCCGAGGCCGACTTCATTTCGGGCTTTACCGAGGATGGCTTCAAACACGCGGTGCACAAGGCCAAGGAGTACATTGCGGCGGGCGATGTGATGCAGGTGGTGCTCTCCCAGCGCATGAGCATTCCGTTCTCGGCGCCAAGCCTGGATTTGTACCGTGCCTTGCGCGGGCTGAATCCTTCGCCGTACATGTTTTTCCTTGATCTGGATGACATGCAGGTCGTGGGCTCTTCGCCGGAAATTCTGGTGCGGCTGGAAGATGAAGAAGTCACCGTGCGTCCGATTGCCGGCACGCGCCGCCGCGGTCACAATGCCGCCGAGGATGCGGCGTTTGAAGCTGAGCTATTGGCTGATCCGAAAGAGCGCGCCGAGCATTTGATGCTGATCGATCTGGGGCGTAACGACATTGGTCGCGTGTGCAAGACCGGCAGCGTGCGCCTGACCGACAAGATGGTGATCGAGCGCTACTCGCACGTCATGCACATTGTTTCCAATGTGAGCGGGCAGTTGCGCGACGGTTTGTCCGCGATGGACGTGCTACGCGCCACCTTCCCGGCGGGCACGGTGTCCGGCGCGCCCAAGGTGCGGGCAATGGAAATCATCGACGAACTTGAGCCGGTCAAACGTGGGGTGTATGCCGGTGCGGTCGGCTATCTGGGT